>CAZNVA010000014.1:0-15996 GCA_964576335.1 uncultured Thermotogae bacterium
TCAAGGGCCTGCGCCCGGCCGTAATTGGCCTGATTGCCACGGCGGAAATATCCATCGGTAGGACGGCTTTCGTCGGCTACTCGATGGTGCCGATACTCAAGAACGTTGCGATTGCCCTCATCGTTTTCGTATTTTTGGATATAATGGATCAGCACCCGATTGCGGCCATCGTCCTGGCGGGAATTCTGGGAATGTTATTTTATTGATATCGGATCTCGCGGGTAGCTGGCTTGGCTCCTATTTAACTGCCCCGCAGGATGAAAAGGGCCGTAACGTTAACTGAAATACGGCAGTCAATCAGTCCCCAGCCGGGACAACCTCATTGCGTTAGTCGTTACTCCGACCGTCATACCTGCATCGCCGAGCAGTACGGCAAGGGCAATGCTAACGTAGCCGAGCGGTACTCCGACCGCCAGCAACGCCTTTAGGCCGAGGCTCGTAAAGATATTTTGCCTGATAACTCGCTTTGCCTGGTGGGATAGCTGCTGGAGGTAAGGCAATCTCGATAGATCGTCCTTCATCAGAGCTATCTCAGCGGTTTCCAGGGCCGTATCCGTCCCGGCGGCTCCCATGGCTATCCCGACGTCCGCCGCGGCCAGTGCGGGGGCATCGTTGATTCCGTCGCCGACCATGGCAACTGAACCGTATTGGTCGGACAGCTCCTTGATCGCCTCCACCTTCTCGTCCGGCATCAGGGAAGCCCGGTAGTCTGTTAAACCCAGCTGCTTTGCAATGGCTCCCGCTGTTCTTTCGTTATCACCGGTTAACATCACTGGTTTTACTCCGGACTCTTTGAGTTTTTCCAGCGCGCCTCTGGCCGACGGCTTAAGCTCGTCCGCCACGGCGACGATTCCCTCGAGCTCCTCGTTAGTGGTAACCAGAATTACCGTCTTTCCCTCCTCCTGTAGCCTAGGAATCGTCCTTTCAGTCAGGTTGAGGCAGTTACCCTTTTTGCAGAGCTTTGTCGCCTCCTTGTTGATCCTGGCCTCGTCGCTGGAGTGATGGACGTGGCTGAGGTCAAACCCCAGTTCTTCCATCAGCGAAGGTTTGCCGGCGTAGTGCTTTTTCCCTTTCAGGCTAGCAGTTACTCCCTTGCCGCTAATTTCTTCGAAGTTTTCGATCCCGTGATCGTGGCTGATATCGTGTTCTGCCTCGACGTGATCGACTATTGCTTCGGCAATTGGGTGGTCGCTCCTTTCTTCGACGCCGCAGGCACACTTTATCAGGTCCTCTTTGCTCTTGCCATTTAAGGGAATGACGTCCGTTATCGTTAGCTCGCCCCGGGTTAAGGTCCCCGTCTTGTCGAACGCCATGGCCTTCACCTCGCTCATTGCTTCCAGGGTGGTGCCGCTCTCGATCAAGACGCCGTTTTTGGCGGCGCTCGTAATCCCCGAGACCACGCTGACCGGGGTACTGATTACGAAGGCACAGGGGCAGGCCAGTACAAGCATCGTGATGCCCCGAACGAACCAGCTGGCCCACGGCTGGGACAGGAAAATCGGTGGAACCATCGCAACCCCCACAGCGGCGAAAACGACTGCCGGGGTGTAGTAGGAGGAAAACCTGTTGACGAACTTTTCGTGTCTCGTCTTCTTCCGTTCGGCATCTTCCACCATCTCAATAATCCGGGAAATCGTGCTCTCGGAAGAGCGGCTTTCCGCCTTAATTTCCAGGTAGCCCTGCTGATTTACCGTCCCGGCATAGACTTGATCTCCCCGTGTTTTATCAACGGGGATGCTTTCTCCCGTTATCGGGGCTTCGTTGACGGCCGTTTCGCCTTTGATAACTTTTCCGTCCACCGGAACCCTGCTTCCCGGCTTGATGGCAACGGTATCCCCGATTTCTACTTCTTCGACGGGGAGAGTTTCTTCCGCGCCATTTCTCTTGACCGTTGCCGTATCCGGGGATAGGTCCTTTAGTTCCCGCAGAGAACCTCTGGCCTTTTGCACGGAGTAGTCCTCGAGCAGTTCGGCGAAGTTGTACAAAAATGCCAGCGTTGCCCCCTCGAGGAAGATATGTTTTCCGCCGAAAATACTGGCCAGAATGGAGCCGATAATGGCGGACGTCATGAGCAGGTCGATGCTCAAATTAAAGTCTTGAAGGGCGCGGAACCCATTCTTGATTATTACTTTCCCAGCTACGGCTATACCGGCGAGAAAAACAAAGTCGGAGATGAAGAAACTGGTGCCCCGCCAGGTCAGTATAGTTGCGTTATAGGTCCCCAGCCCGAAGTGTAGAATGAGACCCGCCAGGAGGAGAACGCCCCCGATCCAGTTCTTCACTGCCCTCGGGCTCGTCCAGACGTTCTTAACCCCGGTCTCGCCATCACCTTCGGCCAGAGGGTCGTCTCCGGTGGGGGAACAGGTTCGGCAGACTGCCTCGTCTTCCTCGTGGTTCGGTTTATTCTCCGGCATGGTCGATGCACTCCTGCAGTATCTTGAGCACGTGGTCGTCCTTGATCCGATAGTACTTGTGCCGCCCCTCCTTGCGGTAGTCCACCAACCTGTTGTCCCTCAGGGTCTTCAGGTGGTGGGAGGCGTTGGAGAAGCTTTGATCCGTCTCTTCTGATATTTCGTGGACGCACTTTTCCTCATCCGCGATCTCGAGCAGTATTCTGATTCTCGACTGATTACCCAGAACTTTAAACGTATTCGCCGTCTCTTTGATTTCTTCTTTCATGGTTATCGCTGCAATTTTAGCGATACTTGAATATTGATTCAAGTATTTGAGTAATTTTTAAGCCGCCAGGTTAAAGTTCCCGAACAAGGTAACTGTGATCAGTTCGTGATATGACCCGTTTATCGGCTTCTCTTAGAGGAGCAGAAATAAAAATATTGCAAGAGAGCCGATAATTTTACAGGTAGCAGCCAAGCTCCACCAGTTTCGAGGTAATATCCATCTGGAAGACCTTGACCTCTTCCGGCAGGTCGAGCAGAACCGGTGCCAGGTTTACTATTCCCCTGATCCCGGCGGAAGCGAGTTTATCAGCAATTTCCTGGGCGCCGGAAGCCGGGACCGCCATGATGGCTATTTTGATGTCCTGCTCCCGGATGGCTTCTACCATCTCCCCGGCGGGTTTTACTCGCAAGTCACCGACTTTGGTGCCAATGATTTCCGGGTTCCTGTCGAAAGCCAGGGTTATCTCCACTCCCCAGGGGTCGAGGTTTGTCCCTTCCAGCAGGGTACTACCCACGTCCCCCACTCCAACCAGGGCTACTTTCCGACTGGACTGCAGGTTCAGAAGGTCCTTTAGTTCGTCAAGCAGTAGCGGGACGTTGTATCCCCGACCTTTGGTACCGTAATCCCCCAGGTAAGATAGGTCCTTGCGGAGGATGTAGGGACTGATTCCCGGCAGGTCCTCGACCAGCTGCTCGGAAGTTACCCAGGTGCGCCCGCACTCGCAGAGTTCCTCCAGCTGGCGCAGGTAAAGGGGCAGCCTCCCTCTGGTTTCTTTTGGTAGTTCCGTTTCCTTTTCAATCCTACCTTCGGTGCTCTTCACGGCTCTCACCACCCCTAAAAATTAAGATATTAGCCTTACTTTGCTCTTAAGTATTTATTTCTCTGGACCTATTTTTCTCGATGTATAGCTCGTTGTTTTGAAAATCGACCCGGTTGAGATTGCCCGAAACCTCCTTTTCCTCGCCCAGTAAGTTAGTCAAAACAACCGTATCCTCTTTTACCTCGAGCGAGGCTACGTCTTCCAGTACTGGTTCCGAACCGTTACTGTCTTCCAGGTAAGCTTGCGATAGACACATTTTAACCCTCCTTCAGCAGGTCCAGTCCTTCGGTTAACTTTTCTACTCCCTCGTCGATCGAACTCGAAGCTTCTTGCAAGAGTTTCTGGACTTTCACTTCTCCCAGTTCCTGAGCGGTGTCGGCCCACTCGTCTATTTCGTTTCTGTGGTCCTCGTTGTGCTCGATTCCGTGCTCCAGCAGCGCTTCCAGCTTCTCCCGCTGTTCTTCCTCTTTACTGGCCATATGTCAACACCTCCATTTTTAACCTTATGATAACAGTTCCGGGTTTAGATCCTATTAATTTTACGTAAGTTCTGGTCCGGCGATATTTTAGCTACGCGACTTTGAGCCAGGACTCTGCCCGATACGCCTTTATTGAAGGGTAAAAATTGACTTCTTCTATTATTTGATCTCTGGTCCGGACTACGGACAGCTTTGGCGTACCGGGCAAGAGTTCATGGTTTTAAATAGATAGCTTTATCCGACTTTGTGCCCTCTGTTTTTAAGCCTTTGCGTACATGGTTTCTTTCAATCCGAGCTCTTCCCGTTTTTCCTCAATGTGGTCAATCATCATTCCGGCCGCTTCCTTTGGGTCCTCTTCGAACCCGAACTTGCCGCCGACGACTTCCTCCATTTCGTCGGTCAAGTAGTCCATGACCTTATCGGAGCCCGTCACCGGGAAGGGCTGGTTCAACACCGTGTAAACGCCGGAGGCGGCGAAGTAAAAGCCGATTGAAACTGCTTTCTCGCTCATCCACTCCGGAGCTGCACCGGCTACCGGCAGGTCGGAAATGTCGTCACCCAGGCCACCTTCTTCGACCACGTTGGTCAACAGGGTCAGAATCCTGCTGTTGTCGACGCAGGAACCCAGGTGGAGTACCGGCGGTATCCCGACGGCCCGACAGATCTCGGTCAGACCATCGCCGGCAAGGTCAAAGGCGGTTTCCGGTTTCATCAGTCCCGTTTTGCCGTCCGCTATGGCGGAGCACCCCGTCGAAACCACCAGGACGTCGTTCTTTATTAGCTCTTTTGCCATTTCCGTGTGGTTGTAGTCGTGGCAGGTTTCCGGGTTATTGCAGCCGACGATTCCCGCTGCTCCCCGGAGACGACCATCGATGATCGCGTCGTTTAGCGGCCGATAAGTGTTTCTGTAGGTACCTCCGAGGAAGTTGAAGGCGGACTCGGTCGTAAATCCGCCGACCAGATCTTCCTTTTCGTTCGGAATACCCGACTCGTCCTCGTTGCGTTCCGGGAAGTTATTGATTCCCTTTCTGACGATTTCTTTCGCGGTCTCCATCGCGTGCTTTTCGCTGAATTCCATGTGTTCGACCCCCGGAAACTTGGCTTTGGGCGAGGTGCTGATTAGTTCGGTATGAAAGTCCTTTGCGGTCTCCGAAAGGGCCGGCATTATGCACTGAACGTCGACCATCATCAGGTCTACTGCACCGGTCATCAGAGCCAGTTCCTGCTGGAGGAAGTTCCCCGCTATCGGCACCCCGTGCCGCATCAGTATCTCGTTGGCCGTACAGCAAATTCCGGCAACGTTGATTCCCTCGGCACCCTTTTCTTCTGCCAGTTCGACCAGTTCCGGATCCCGGGCCGCTTCTGTAAAGACCTCGGAGAGAGCCGGCTCGTGCCCGTGGACGATCAAGTTTACCTGGTCTTCTTCCAGTACTCCCAGGTTGACCTTTGCCTGCAGGGGTTCGGGCGTTCCAAAGAGTACGTCCTGGATATCGGTAGCCACCATTGAACCGCCCCAGCCGTCCGAAAGCGCCGCCCTCAGACCCTGTCTCAGGATGTGGCGGTAGTCGGTATCCACCCCCATGTGGGTTCTATGCATTATCTCGACGATTTCCCGGTCAATTCCCCTCGGCGTTATACCTTCCTCTTCCCACTGTTCGTACCGCGCGTCCGGGGCCCTTTCGGGCAGTCTCAGTTCACCTTCCTGGCGGCCAAACTCGGCCAGTGCCTCTTCCGCTACCGCCTCGGCGAGCTCTTCGATATCTCCATCTCTGGAGACTCCAAAGTCGCCTGCCAGCTTCTTCAGTTTTTCCTCGTCCTTTATCTCGTAATCGGGGTCCTGACCTTCGATGGCTTCCTTGAGTGTATGCACGACGTCCCGGCCGTGGTCGGAGTGGGCCGCGGCGCCGCTGGCGATCATCCGTACGAGGTTTCGCGCGGCGATCGTTGCCGCCGTTGCCCCGCAGACGCCGGTATCGGATTTCCCGGGGATAATTCTGCACGGACCCATGTTACAGATGCGACAGCATATACCGTCTTCGCCGAACTGACACTGGGGTTCGACGTTATCGAGCCTGTCCCAGGCCGTTTCCAGGTCGTTTTCTTCGGCGAAATCCAGCAGTTCCTCCGAAGCGGGATCTATGGTTTTCTTTCCGTTACCTTCAGTTTCTTTTTCGGACATTTTCTCCCTCCTTTAAGCTTGTGAATTCAATCGTTAACGGGCCTAATCCATTCTATACGTTTCGACAAAAGAATCGCTGTAAATTTCGTTGTTCAGCACCATTTCGGCCGTGGCAACTGAGTTTATGAGCTTTTCGTCCAGAACGTCACAGATCGCGGCATCCAGGCCGCTGGCCATGGCCATCACGAGAAACGTCCGGTTAATTAGACTGCGTTCGCTCGCCTCGGAGGACATGTTGCTCAGCCCCAAAGACAGGTGCGGGCGAGGGTCGGAGAGGTTCTTGAGCTGACTGATTGCCTCCAGCAGGTTTGAGGCCTGTTCCTGCATGTACTTGAGCGGCATTGCCACGGGATCGATAAATAGGTCGTCCGGTTCCAGCCCGGCACTGTCGGCCCGGCGGAATATCGTGGATGCTAGCTGCAGCCGTCCCGCCACGTCCTGCGGTGAACCGTCTTCGTCGCTGGTAACTCCGATGATCGAAGCACCGTAATCGGCGGCCAGCGGGATCAACTCTTCCATCTTTTCTTCTTGAGCGGTCGTGGAGTTAATCAGCGCATCTCCCTCGCAGGCCTGCAGGGCCGGTTCGACTATTTCCCTTTTCTGAGCGTCAATACAGAGCCCGGTATCCACTTCGTCCTGAACCGCTTCCACCAGCCAGACCATGTCCTCGGGGTCCTTCGATGCCGCTCCGAGGCTTATATCCAGGTAGTCGGCACCTGCGTCGGTCTGTTTCCTCGCCAGGTCCCTGATGACCGCCGGGTCCCTGTTTTCAAGTGCGTTTTTTACCTCGCTAAAACCCGTATTTATCCTTTCAGCTATCAGTATCATGGAATAACCTCCTGATCTAAGTGATGGTCGTCTTTTTTAGTCTTCATCGCTCATCAACCTGTCGACCGTGGTCTCGGTTTCCTCGAACGCCTTCGGGTGACGAATTACTATCAGATCCGCGCCGGCCTGCAGGTAGTTTAGCGCCGTGGTCGCCTCCCAGGCCGGTCCCCTCTTCTCGGGGTCCCCCCAGCCCGGTCTTTCCGCTTCCGGGGCTTTTGCCTCTTTGGCCTTCCAGACTTCGCCCCCTATATTTGCCATTAGCGGTTGTCCCATCAGCTTATCTCCCTTCAATCCGGCCAGTCTGCTTCTCTCCATGATCGAGTAGACGTATTCGTTTCCGTAACCGAGAGAGGGTGACGTCGGGAAAATCACCAGATCCTCCAGGTCGAACCCCGCTTCCCGCGCCAGCGTGTTTACCTGCTTGGCGATATTGATGTCCACCGGGGATTCCGCGATGACCTTGTGGCCGTCGGCCATGCCCAGCGCGGCTAGGGTGCGATAGTTGTCCTCCGTGATGGTACCAAGCAGGCAATTCTCACCGCTAACTGCCGGTGAAACCTGGGTGAAGACGTCGTTGTCCTTGTCGTCGTCCCCGCAGCCCCAGATAATCATGGGCAGGGACGTTGCTTCCATGACCTTTTCGACTGTTTTTGCGGCCTCTTCCGGGCTCTTGTCTTTCCCGCCCGGCTTGCAGCCCTCCAGTTTGAGACACAATAATTCCGGGTCAAATTTTTCCTCGTATTTCTGAGCCCATTCGACGGGGTCGTTCATTACGCCCTCTATCGGTTCCTTCAGTAAGCTCGGCCAGCCCTCCGGTGGGACGTCCCAGACTTCCAGGCCAAGGGCCGGTCGGTTGGGTACCGATCCCTCGAAGTCGAGAAAGGGGGCGGCCGTTTCCCCGCCTATCGTGACTGTGCTTGATCTGGTTCCCCCGTCCTCTTCGGTCGCTCCGATAGTGACGCTCGTTATCTTGTCTTCCCAGCTATTTTTTACCTCGGGTATTTCCATTGAAATCACCTCTAGTTATCTCTGGTTCAGTGTCTTGGCTGATTCCGGCACAAATTCTTCTACCATCCGGCTGACTGCCTCCGCGGCCGGAGAGTCGTCTTCCAGTTCCGCCAGCGGTCGAGCCTCCCAGCTGAGCTGGCGCACGTTCTCGTCCTTCGGGATCCGACCCAGTACTTCTATGCCGAGCCCGCTAACCATGTCTCGGGTTTTTTTCGGCAGGGTTTCCGGTACTTCGTTGAGTACGAGGTAGTTGCGGGTGATTGCGATCCCGAGCTCCTCCACCAGTTCGTCGATTCTCTCCGCGGCTTTCAGGGCCACCGGGTTGGGATCGCATACGGTCAGTAGTACGTCGATCCCCGAAGTCGTCCGTCGTGAAAGGTGCTCCAGCCCGGCTTCGTTGTCCAGTACCACGAAGTCGTAGTTTTCCCGCAGGTTGCTCAGGTAATTCCTCAGAATGTTGTTGACGGAGCAGTAACAGTCGGGTCCCTCGCCGCGCCCCATGACGAGCAGGTCCTTGCCCCTGCCCTCAATTATCAGCTGCTGTAGCTTGTATTCTATCCACCTCTTCTTTGACATCCCGGCCGGTACGTCGTCGGCTCGGTTGAACCGGGCCTCCAGCTGGCCGATAGTACCGTTGATCTCGAAACCAAGGAGTTCGTTCAGGTTGGAATTCGGGTCCGCGTCGATCGCCAGAACCGAGCCGAGCTCCCGCCGGACCAGTTCGCGGATAACCAGACCCGATACGGTCGTCTTGCCTGTCCCTCCTTTGCCGGCCACGGCCACTGTAAAAGTATCTCCGGGTTTAATCGAGCCGTCGGCCTCATTGTTGCTGTTGTTCATCCAGCTCACCTCCATTACTTTTGCCTGTTACCGAACTGAACTGAGTCAAATCGGTATGGGGAAGAAATTTGGCGGCCTGAAATTCCTCGAAGTAATTCGGGTACTCCATCAGGTCGTAATAGGTAACTGATTCGGAAATTTCCCTGCTTTCCTCGTAAGCTTCCCGCGAGAGCAGTGCGGCTTTTGCCCCTTTAATCGAGGTATTCCCGACGAATTTGATCTTGTCCGCCGGGAGGTCGGGGATTAAGCCGAGAACTTTTGCCTTCTCCCTGTCCAGGTAGGAACCGAATCCGCCGGCAATCAGCAGGCGGTCCAGGTTCTCGAGCTCCAGGTCCAGGCTCTGCATCAGAGCTCGTGCTCCGGAATAAATTGCGGCCTTTGCATTGATCAGGTTCTTTATTTCCGACTGGTAGATCGAAATTTCTCCCCCGTTCCCGTTGCGCGAATTCTCTTCAAGTACGATTTTTGCTTCTCCGTTCTCCTTCCGGACCCGCCCCGAGCTCTCCGGTTTCAGCTTGCCGGACCTGTTGGCGTAACCCCCTTCAACCAGGCTCGCGACCAGGTCGATCAATCCGGAGCCGCAGATTCCTTTTGGAGATCCGTTGCCGATTACAGAATAGATCAGCTCCCCGTCCGCGATTTCGACCTTGTCAATCGCCCCTTCTCCTGCCTTCATCCCCGAACCGATGCCGGTTCCCTCGAAGGCCGGCCCGGCCGAAGCGGCGGCGCTAATCATCCAGTTCTCGTTGCCGATCAATATCTCTCCGTTGGTGCCGATATCGGCAAGCATGGTCAGCTGGTCGCTCCTGTTTATTCCCGTTACCAGGACGCCAGCAGTGACGTCGCCTCCGACCCAGCCACCCATCGCGGGCAGGAAGTAAAGCAGCCCCCGCGGATTTATCTCGACCCCGAGTTCGCTTGCTCGGACGGGCGGGGGTTCGGTGGCATTCGGAACGTAGGGCTTCTTTGTGATGCTTGAAGCGTCAAAGCCATAGAGCAGGTGCATCATCGTCGTATTACCGGAACAGACCACCGAGCTAATCTCATCGGGCTCCAGCCCCTCGCGGGTCGAGAGCGAATAAATCAGTTCGTTGATGTCTTCCACCACTGCTTCTTGAAGGTCCTTCGGGCCGTTTTCCTCGGCGTGGCGGATCCTCCTGGTGACTTCTTCTCCGTACTGCATCTGTGAGTTGTACCTGGCGTCGGCATCGATGGTTTCTCCGGTAGTCAGATCGACCAGGTGGGCCACGAGGGTCGTCGTGCCAATATCGACGGCCAGACCGAAGTGCCTATCGGTGGTGTCGCCAGGCTCGAGTTCGATTATTTCTTCCGCTCCCTCGCGCCAGCCGGTTGTGGCAGTGACATGCCAATCGTTTTGCCTCAGTTTCCTGGAGGAAGTTCTCCGTACTTTTAGGTCCGCCCGGACCCGGGAAAGGTCCGCTTGCTTGCCCAGTTCCCTGTTAACCCGCCTCTGGTCCGAGACGTTGTCCCCGAGCGAGGGCTCCGGCAGGTCAAGAAAGTGTTTTCGGACCAGCGGTTCGTGACTATCCGTGTCCTTCCCCTCTTTGGAGATCAGGCCGCTGAACTTTCGGGAGTCCTCGTCGACCAGGATCCTCCCCTTTTCTGCGGTGCTTTCGGCGGGGACTTCGATCGCGACGTCGCTTTTGATCCTGGTCTGACAGGCCAGGGTGTATCCCGCTTTTACCTCGTCAATTTTCAGCGTCGCCAGGCTGTCTACTTCCGTATCGCCTTCCAGCACCCTGACCTTGCACTTGCCGCAGGCTCCCTTGCCGCCGCAGATGCTGTTGATCTGGACCCCGGCCTGCGAGGCGGCTTCCAAAAGCGTGGTCCCCTCGGGGACCTCCGTTTTGACCTCTCTGTCCAGTACGGAAAACTTTACTTCAGGCATGGCCCTCCATGAACTAATCTACCATTCTTCTCTCAGGTATCGCGGTATGCTCGCCGCGTCTTCCGGCCCAACTTCCACGTTCCAGCCGCTTTCTTCCTGAACGGACATTCTCAACTGTGGTACCAGTCCCGGGATTATCAATCTATTATGATCGACCTTTTCCATGGCTCCCTGCTCCCGGACCGTCTCTACTATTCCTTCGCCGGAGAGCTGGTCGTCCGCGTAAGCATTCAGGATTCCGAGTCCACCAGTATCCTTAACGGCGACGTAGGCGGAAAACCCGGCGTCCTCGAGCTCGCCTTCGACGCTGTAGTAAGTAAGCTGGAAGTTCGTCGTGAACAGGACCGGAGATTCGGGCCCGGGATCGCCAACCTCGTGCAGCTTGGAGTCGACCGAACTCTGAACCTGTGGGTCGACGTATATATGCTGTCTGGTTGCGAGAGTCGGGAGAACCTGCCATGGTTCAGTCGTATCCATGGTCAGGACCGAGCAGTACTTGAGCACGTGGCTTGCCCCTTCGGCGACCTGCTGGTAGGGGTTTTGACCATCTTCAACTCTTGCCATCAGCGGGTAACCCAGGGGCGAAAACTCCTCGTCGATCGCGAGCCGTCTCAGCCTGGTGAACTTCTCCAGCCCGTCGCCGAGCTCGGAATATTCCGGAAGGAGTACCAGGTCTTCCACTCCTTCGTCCGTGATCCTTTCCGTCAGCTCGGCAAGTTCTTCCAGGCTTTCCCCCTCGACGGCCATCGGGCACTCGTACTCGTCCGCCAGCTCCGTCATTTCCTCCCAGTTCTCCTCGGTCGCCCTGCCGATCAGTGGGTTGCCGGAACCGACTGCCTCGAGCCCTTTTTCTATTGCTTCCGGCTCTTCCGACAGGACGATCAGCGGTAGTTCGGTTGCTTCGTCGGCCTTGCGGACGAACTCCCCGAATTCGCCCGGGGGCAGGCTCGAGTTGGTTACCGAGACCGCGTCAACGCTAATAACTTCGCCGACCCTTTCGAATTCCAGCTCCTCAATTTCCTCGACTCTGGAGCCGATTTCCGCCTCGTCTACCGCGTCACTTAACCTGATTCCAATTACTGTTGGTCGCTGAAACTTTTCCTCATGTCGGAACTCAACTGTTTCTCCCCCAATCTCCAAAGCTTCTTCGCCTTCTCCGATCTCGACGATCTTCATCGGCGGAGCCGAGGACGCAGCGAGCTTTTCCTCTGCTGCTTCGGATACGTGGGGACACTCGTCCAGTGAAACCTGATTGTTGGCCAGCTGCATGGCAAAAGCCATGCAGGTAGGGAAGTTGCAGTCTCCACAGTCCGTCTGTGGTAGTTCCTGGTAGATCTCCATCGCGCTTAAGTCAGCCATTGTTATCTCCTCCCTATAGGTTCGTGTCGTTGTACTCTTCCATTTCCATCATCGGCGGGAACTCCAGGGTAGGATGGTCGACTTTCTGAACGAATTCGGTGATTTCCTCGGCCTCGGTTCCGTCTTCTTCGGTCGCGATTTTATCGTAGAGTTCCGGTTTCCCGACCTCGTCCAGTTTGTCCCTGAGTCGGCCCGAAATTTCCTCTTTCAGAACCGAGGGCATCCAGACGACTCGTTCCAGACCGGCATGGCCGTCGGGTACGTCCGCAGAAATGAACTTGTCCGAGGTAATGTAGACCTTGCCTATTCCGATGAATCCCGGAGTCTGAATTCCGCCGCCGACCTGTCCGGCCATCGTCGAGAACGTCATTCCGACAGGGGTCGTGCCCTGGTACTCCCGCGAGACGATGATTACCCCGTTGGCCTGAGGCAAGTTGGCGACGATGCACTCAAAGCAACCGCAGGAGGTCATCGGGTCCACCATCATCGAATAGGCGCTGAACCGGGGTAGGTTGCCGTCGGTCTCGTCTTCCAGGTATTCATTTACTCCTTCCCACTGGCCGTAGGTTTTATCGATTACTTCTCCCTTCTCTACGGGCTGGTTCGGCCCGTTCGGGTCCATCTCGTAACCGGCTTTTGCGTCCAGCCAGGTATAGGCCCCGCAGAGACCGAGCCGTTCCGGCGTTACGATACAGACGTGGTCCGGAGCAAAGGACTGACACAGGGTACAGGAGTAGAACTTGTCCACGTCATCGTCCTTGGTACCCTTGATCCTTTCATCACGCTGGTGGTATATCTCCTTGGCCCTTTCCAGCGGTTCTTCTATCTCTTCTTCGTCCGTGATCAGGGTAACCTGAACCTTGTCAATTACGGAGGAAAACTCGTTCTTGATCTGTTTGATCAGGATCTCGGCGATGTGTTTTATCCGGAAACCCTTCTCGTAACTGTCCTTGCTGATTCTTATCCAGGGGATTGCCCTCTGGCCCATGTGGAAGACGCCACGGGCCCAGCCGATGAATTCGTGAAACCTGCGCTCGACGATGGTCTCGAAGTCCTCCTTGAACTCTCGACCGGCGACTTCGACCTTGATTCCGAGCGGGAGTGCTTCCCCGACTTCGAAGTCACCGTCCAGTGTCGGGCCGACCACTTCGACCTTTTCGTCTTCAACTTCGTCCATCGGCCGATTCCGGAGCAGCTCGAACGCGTCGCTCGCGTCGCTGCCGAATTCCACGTACATGTCCTCTCTGCGGACCGATTCCCCTTCGAAGCCCGCTCCATAAGGAACCGGAATATCCACTTCCATTTCCCCGACGTCGATATTCCTGACCTCGATTGCCTTATTGACCAGCCGGTCCTGGGGCACGCTGGAGACCACGTGCTCGTATTCGGTCATCCCTGAAGGCGCAATTTCCGGGATGTCGACGTTTGAAAGGGTGGGGAAGCCGAAGCTGAGTGCACCGGCCGCAGTGGCGTACTTCTCGTCCGTGAGTAACTGGTCTTCGTCGGCCTCGTCGTCGGCCCCGAGGGCGAGCACGAAGGCATTGACCTTTTCCTTATTGTAAAGCAAAATATCCTTTGCCTCTTCCAGTCCACCGGGGTCCTTGCCGCCGAAGGTCAGAGCCGCCCGGCAGGCAAAGTTCAGGGCATGAACTGCGGCGGAGGTCGACTTGCCGTACGGGACGAGAAAGCTATCCCAGCCCATTTCCACTCCCTCCTCGGCGAGCTGTTCAGCCATGCTCCTCCCGTTGGAAGAGGAGGCCATGAAAACCAGAATGTTCTTTCCCCTCAGTTCGTCCACGAGCTTGACGGCGGCCTCGTTGCTGGGTGCTGCCCCCACGACGGCGGCGAATCCGGGCATGCGTCCGTCAACCAGCTTGATCCCCTGCTGTCTCAGCGTCGGGTCTTCGGTGAAACCGAGCCATGGGTCCTCGGGTTCGTTCCCCCGGAGTAACTTCAGGGCTTCGATTATCTCCTGCGACATAAGCGTGGCTATTCCCGCGTCCAGTGCCTTGCCCAGGTAAGGGGTCCAGTTGCTATCCTCTATTGGTTCCGGGAGGAGCTCCCTGACCCGATCCATCGTTCCCTCAATGTCTTCGATGGTCGTAACCTCTTCTCCGGTCAGAGAATAGATCAGCGGTAAATAATAGTTCGTGTCCGGGAACCCGACTTCCTTTTCGGTTCCGTTCTCCTCCCTGGCGGAATCCAGCATCTCTTCTGCTTCCGAAACGTACTTTCGTGCTCCTCTTATCGCTGCAGAAGCTACGATTTTTGACATTTCTACCTCCTGTGAACTCTGTCAGTTCGGTCAATTCTCTTCGATAGTCCGTTCCATATTTTTTCTATTGGGTCTCTGAGTTCTTTACCATTCAGGGGGACTTTTGTCCCCTGACGGCTGCTTCGCCTGATCTCTTCTCGGTAGGGGACGAACCCGAGTGGTTCTCTCGCCAGAGCATCCCTGAGAAAGTCCTTATCCTTTTCGCTTCTAACCCCGTTCCCCACGGGCAGGACTTCATTTATCCCGATGTCGGCCGCAAGCTCCCTGATCCGGCTTGCCGTCTTTAAACTTCTGCGGTCCGGTTCGACCACGGTTATCAGCGCGTCTACACCCTTGCTCGTTCCCCGGCCCAGGTGTTCGATTCCCGCTTCGAAGTCGGCGACCACGACTCCATCTCTTTCCAGCATAAGGTGGTTTAGTAGCTGTTTGAGAAAGGCGTTTTCCGGGCAGGTGCATCCGGTACCTCCCTCCCAGACGGTACCGAGTACCATCAACCTGATCCCCCCGGCCTCGACGTAGTACTCGTCCGGTACGTCGCTGACTTCGGGGTTCAATTTAACCATTCCGCCTCCGCCCGCCTTTTCCTCGATTAGGTCTTCCATCTCTATCAGGGGCCTGACGTCCTCCTGGACCCCAAGGCAGGAGCTCAGGTTCATGTCGGGATCGGCGTCTATAGCTATAACGTCTTTATCCTTCTCCGCACCGTAAGTTGCGATCAGGGAGGAGAGCGTGGATTTACCTACTCCTCCTTTACCGGTAATTGCTATCTTCATTGCTTGACTCCCTGGCTCTTTTTGATGAATTGTCCGCAGAACTTGTTGCCAATTATCGATAGACCTTCCGTCGATAGGCAGTCCGCGGCAGTGTCTTCGAACAGTACGTTGACTTCGTCGGAAAACTCGTTCCCTCCGCTCCAGAATACCAGGCCGATTTTAAATCTGGGAAGTATCTGAAATCCGTAGCCGGCATCGCTTATGGAAATTTCTTCGCCGGCAAGCGAGTTGGCGGTTGCCTTAAAACCCTCGATATCGTTCTGAAATAGTCGGGTCAATCGTACTTCCGTGCTTTTCTTGAAGTGAGCGGAATAGAAATTACCGTCGGGTAGTTCCCGGAAGCTCAACCATTCGCCTTCGCCCTCAACCCCGCCTTCCTTCAACCTGGAAAGGTAGCTCAGGATCAACTGCTCGTCCGCTTCGTCTACTTCTGCCGCACTTGACTCGATTTCGTAATCCGGAAGAGAGACCCGGTAGGTCTCGCCCAGCATTTTTAATTTTAGTTCCCCTTCCTCGAGCTGAGCTCCGCTATTCCGGGCCAGTTTTTCCGGATCGGCCGATTGTAGTTTAGATCGGAATTCTCCATCTCTCTGTCCCACGTTTTCACCCCCCCGATATTTTGGTGGTCTTGAAGTGCTGGTCTGGATGAGTTCCTCGGCTTAGTGAGCGATCTTGTTAATCATATGCCAACAGATAGAGAACATAATCACAATCACATGAGTATTATATTACTTTTTTACTTTATATCAACCGTGCAGCCCCCCTGTTCTAGCCCGAATTACAAATTGCTCAGCTTTTCTTCCAGTGTTAGAACAGCATAAACCCGGGGCTGGTTCGGAGTTTTGAC
>CAZNVA010000015.1:0-4599 GCA_964576335.1 uncultured Thermotogae bacterium
GAGCTTCGGCCTCGAAAGCGGCCTTCCAGTTCGGGTTCGGCCCGGCAAGTTCAATTCTCCTTCCACGCTTTGACTTTTCCATTCGCTCGTCCTCCCGATGGAACTAGGTTATCGGATAACAGGTTTGTTTGCCAGCACGCTCGAATTTATGCCGTGCTGGAAGGAAGACCTCAGGGGGCTTACGGGTTCATTCTGGATTTTTGCCACGGCCCCTAAACAAAGTAATGTCAAGTGCCGGAAAAAACACCGATATACAGGAGTAATAAGCAAAAACTCAGAAGGACTGAATTAAAAAAGAACCGCCCCGGACCCGGGACGGTTCTTTCATCGAAAGTTAATTCGGTTCAATAGCTCAATCCAGGTACTTGTTGCCCTCTACCTCGATGTTCCCGTAGTAGTTAAAGTGAACAAACGGCTGTTCTTTTCCGTTGGGCAGAATTAACTTCGTCGGTAACGGCACTTCTTCCGGGTGTCCATGTGTGACCTTGGTCGGGGGCATGATGAAATGAATCTCCAGTTTGTCCCTGTTGGCCACTCCGAACCCCAGTTCGTTTTCTTCGTTCCTCATCCTTGGAGTTAACATGACGTGAATAAGCCTTCTCTCGTCCAGTTTTTCCCCGTCCCTGTAGAAGTCACCAAAACCCCAGAGCGTGACGTAACTAAAGGTGGCAGGCATAAACGGTTCCCCGACCCCCGTAGAGCCATGCATCCATACGTTAGTGGCCGCACCGCCGAAGAACTGGTGGTGGGGGCCAACCGGGATCAACTTCTCCAGCACTACTCTGTAAGTATGCTCTCCGGAGGGAGCTTCGAAGGTGGCCTCCAGCTCCGCAGTGTCCCTGGAGTTCTTGCCGTCAATCGGCGTTCTATCCCGGATGGTCAGGGATAGTTCCCCTTCCGAGGCCGCAACTTTATTTGAAAAGGGACCGGGTTTTTTGGTAGTAGTGAATTCCGAACCATCCTCGCTGACTTTACGAGCAGCCAGAGGAAGTGCCTCTAAAGCTTTTGGCTGATCCGGAGTACCGAAAACCTCGGGATCCAGCTCTCGCATCCCGGGATAAATCCAGAGACCTTCTCCATCCGCCGTCACCGTCGTCCTGGTTTCGTCCATTGCTCCAAACGCCGTAGAACCGATACCGGAAACGAATAACAGGGCCAGCGCGAAGACCGTTAGTTTTACCGTGAGCTCTTTTAGTTTCATGATTACCTCCCGTAATCAATTGGATCAAATTTTCTGGAGCGACTTGTTTGATCTTTCGTCTCTTCCACGCTGAAAACTATAGTCTCCGGGAGGCAAGAAGTATGTAAGCTGGCTTACGTCGGGAGTTAGTATCGGAGTTGGTCCTTATTTCCTGGATCAAAAATTGGTTTCCTAATTTCGGGAGGCGCGAGTTTCCAGACCGTTCAAATCCTTTATCACTATGCTGCCCCTGCCCTTTTCTATCAGACCCTGGGACTCGAACTCGTTCAGGTTGGCGGTGGTGGTCTCCCGGGTGGAGCCGATCAACTTGGCGATTTCCTCGTGCGTCAGGGTGGGCTTGATCTTAATTCCGTCCCCGCTTTCCTCGCCGTACTCGGAAGCAAGTTTCTGGAGGGTCGTTGCCAGACGAGACGGAACGTCCTTGAAGAGAAGTTCCGCCAGGCTATTCTGGATCTCCCTCCTGTGTCGACCTATCCGCTTGGCAACGCTCAGTGACAGCTCCGGATTCTGGTCGGCAAAGTGGAGAAAGTCTCGCTTGGAAACCGTACAGAGCACTACCTCCTCGATTGCTTCCGCCTTCATAGTCCTGTCCTCTTCGCTGACTACCGACATCTCCCCGAACGGTTCACCCTCATCCAGAATCGATACCGTGAATTCCTTGCCGGAAGGACCGAGGTAGGATAGCTTCACCTTTCCCTGCTTCAGGAAATAGACCGATTCGCTCGGTTCACCAGGGAGGTATATCATTTCGCCCTGCTGGAAACTGAGATCCTTGACCCAGGAGCTCAGCTCTTCCAGCTGGTCTTCGTTTAGTTGAGAGAGCAGATCGAACTTCTCCAGTTGCCAGAGGACGTTACAGGTATTTGGCATCGAGTCGACCTCCGAACTCAGCTCGAAAACGGCCGAACCTTTTTTAGTAAAATGGACAATTTTTTGAACTTCTTCTTTGATAATACTAGGAAAGTCTACTTGATTCGAAAAGCAAGCTTAACCCTCGACTTTGCCCAACCTTCAACCCTGCGTCAGAGGACACGCCGCAATACAGGTAGAGCAGTCGCTCCCGTTTTCAACCCAGAACTGGTAGCAGCTATAGCCGTCTACAGGCCAGCGAAGAACCCCGGGGTTATTAGACGGACACCTGGTTTCGTACGTCGGCTCCGTCCTTTTTGATATTGCGTCAACTTCACAGGCCTCGCTGCAGAGCTTGCACGTCCGGCAGTTTTCCAGTAATGGTGGATCGAGGGGCTGGTCCTCGGCTAGCTCCATATCCGTGAAGATTTTGCAGATTTTCAGACAGGCACCGAGGTCCGGGTTTACCAGTAGCCCATTGCGCCCGAGCCTACCGAGTCCGGCGTCCATGGCCAGGGGGATGCTGATTCCGGTGTCGTTGCCGGCCGGCCAGGCTCTGAAACCGAGTCGTCGGATGAACTCGGCCATACAGGAGATAATGAAGGCCATACGAGAGTACGAGACTGCGGATTCCCTGGCGGCCGGAAAGCCGGGTGATTCGTTTGTAGGGTCCGGGTCCACGGGAACAAGTGCGACGATCGCGTGGCTGAACTCGGCGTCCAGCCCCACCGGTTCCCCGCTCCTGCTTTTCTCGTAAATCCACTTACGGTCGATTTCCGTTACCCCGACTTTTGCGGCGCCGTAAGAAAGGGCAGCACGCTTTACCTCCCGTGCCAAAACTTCCGGATCTTCCGAGGGCGGAGTGAGGACGGGTTTATCCATTACGTTCTTCCCCGTTGGCTGGGGCTCGGGATCAAATGCTCCGGAAAAATAATCGTAAACGGACCAGCCACCGATGGCTCTGGCCAGTTCAAAACTTTCAGCCTTGTCACCTTCGGCCAGAACTTCTTCGGCCCGCTCGTAGGACCCCTGTCCGTAAAAGGGAGCGTCTTCGTCGCCGGTTATCCTGCTAAACACGGTCTTCCGGCGATCGAATCGCTCGTAAATGGAATTATCAAGTAGCTCGTCCGTTGGTTTTTGAGTCATGATCTTTGTCAGGTGGACGTAATGCTATTCAACGGGCGGGTTCTTTGCAATCCAGCGCAACCCGAGCCGAAAGAGACCAACTATGCAATCGGGTACTTACCAAAATCACGCAGGGCATCCAGCATGGCGAGGTAGTTGTCCGGGTCTACGTCGTGGTGAATGCTGTTGGAGGAGGAAAGCACGTGGCCACCGCCCGGCGAGGCGCTGGCAATGCATCGTTTTACCGAGTTCCTGACCTCCGACTTCGCTCCATTGACGAGTAAGTCGGAACAATCCACGTTTCCGACCAGGGCGATCCGATCGCCGTATTCTCTTTTGATTTCCCCGATATCCATTCCGGCAACGGGTTCGAGTGGACAGAGTGCGTCAATACCCGCATCCAGGAACTGGTCCAGCAGCGGGCGAACGTCGCCGTCGGAGTGTTTTAAAAATAACAGGTCGTTCTCGTGTGCGGCCCTGACCACCCGCCGCAGGCCGGGCTGAAAGAACTCCGCGAACTGCCCGGGAGATATCAGCGGGCCCGCTTTGTAGGCGTAATCGTCGCCGGAGCAGACGAAATCCGCCCCGAGGTCGGCAGCTTCCTCTATCAGGGCGACGTTGTAGTCGAGAACTATCTCTATTATTCCCTTGACCAACTCCGGGTTCCGGTACGTATCGAGGAGGAAGTCGTCCATTCCGCCCCGGAGGAACCAGGGGTACTCGAAGGCGTCGTGAATACAGACGGCAATCGCCTTACCTTCGCCGAAGTGTGCTTTCAGTTCCCGCAGTTCCTCCCAGCGGTAGTCGGCTCTCGGGTCGGGCGGGGTCAGTTCCCTCAGGTCAGCCGCCGTTTCAACCGGACCGTCGATCGGAAACTTTTCTCCCCGCTCGCCCACCTTGTACCTGATTCCCCATTCGTCCTCAATCACGTTTTCATCGACTGGCTGGTAATCGGTGGATTCGAAGGCAGTCACCCCTTCAATTCCCAGCTTCTCGACCAGCTTGATGTAGCCGGCGATCTTGCCTTCCGATCGTTTTCCGAGAACGGCCTCGATTACCGGCTCGTTGATGATAAGTTCCCAGGTCGGAACCCGGTCCGGCTCTCCCCCCGAAAGCGCCGTTAGCACCCTTTCCTTTTCCTTCATCTAACTGACCTCACCTTTCATTAAATTTTACCTTGCGGTAACTATTTTCGATCACAAAAAAAGAAACCTGTCTTTTCAGCATTCAGTGCTATCCGTGTAAACGATTAGTCCGATTATATTTCGACTCCCATGAAATGTCTAATCACGAAACCGATCACGAAAGATAGTCCGGCAACGCCCAGGCTGATCCCGGCCATCTCGGTGAACCTATCGCGAAAGGATACGCCCTGCGCCACCGACACGTAATAGTTGAAGAAGAATATCACAACTACGGCCACC
>CAZNVA010000015.1:4699-15936 GCA_964576335.1 uncultured Thermotogae bacterium
CGGCCACCCGAGAGTAAGTTTCCTGAGCGTCCTCCTCGCCCTGTTCCATCAGCTTGATCCCGAAAGTAATTCCGAAGACGATTGCAATTCCATAGTAAAACCAGACTTTCAGCCAGCTGGGTTTTACTTCCTCGCCCGTATACTCCTTCCAGAAGTTGTAGTGTTCCAGTTCGTCCTCGGCGATTTCCCGCATTATTTCACTGTTGGCTTCGTCCTCAACGTAATCGGCGAGCTTTCGGTATATTCGGTATTCCGTAATCTCGTTTCGCTGGGCCCGAACGAGTTCTTCTCTCGTCGACTTGTCTAGTTCTTTCGCCATCCTTTTCCTCCCAATTAAATCTTTATATCAAACAATTCAAAAAAGTTTAGGCAAACCTAATATTTAAAACAAGATTCAACTGTTGCCTTTAGCTCCGTAGAATCCGGTACCAAAAAATTCCCCGATTTTGTCCATAAAATAGTGGATCCCGCAGGATTTGACAGAAATTACGCTTTTGTGTTATCAACATAAGGCAGGACATACTCTCCAGCAAGGAGGCTGGTTTCTATGAGCGAAGAAAAAGATTCGATGCCCCTTATCGGGGACAAGTTCCCGGAGATGGAAGTTGATACCACGCACGGAAAGCTAACTCTGCCGGACGAATTCGCGGATAAGTGGTTTCTGCTCTTCTCGCACCCCGGCGACTTCACGCCGGTCTGCACGACGGAGTTCTACGCATTCCAGAAGCGCTACGACCAGTTCAAAGAACTGAACACGGAGCTGATCGGCCTTAGCATCGATCAGGTCCACAGCCACCTGAAGTGGGCCGAGTGGATCGAGGACAACCTCGGCGAGAAGATAGAATTTCCGATAATCGCCGACGGGCGCGGAATCGTCGCGGAAACGCTTGGGCTGTTACACAATACCGGCGGAACTGCCACGGTCCGGGCCGTCTTCATAGTCGATCCAAGCTCCACCATCAGGGCCATTCTCTATTATCCCGCCGAGCTCGGCAGAAACATGGACGAGTTCATCCGAATGATCAAGGGCTTCCAGATGGCTGAAAAGGAAGGCGTGGCCATACCGGGCAATTGGCCGGAAAACGAGCTTATGGGCGACGAGGTGATCATGCCGCCCGCCGGCAGCGAAGAGATGATTGCAAAGAGGAAGGAACAGGAAGAAAAAGGCGAGATCGAATGCTACGACTGGTGGCTCTGCCACAGGGAGTCGTAAGGTTTCTAAAGCAACCGTCCTCCCGGGATTCAGGTCCGTCCGGGAGGACGGGTTCATTTCCTTTACAAAAGAATAGAGCGAAAGTATTCAGCTAGCAAATCAAACTTCCGACTCGGCCGGTTCACCCGGTGCCCATTCTATCTTGTGGTCCAGTCCGAGTTCGTTCACTTCCAGATAACAATCCCGGTGATAAACCGTATCACCTTCCCTGACGGCCATGTAATCAATAACCTCCCCACACTCGTCACAGACGACGGGTGGATCCTTGACGATGAACTTTTGTGGTTCGTCGTTGAAAGTGTGCTCTCGCTCCGGCATTATTCCTCCTCCTGAAGCTACTTTAATTGCTAGTATATAGATCAAGTCTTCCAATTCAAGCCTGAACGGGAGGGGATAGTCGATCACTTCCCGTTCGATTTCACCCTTCCGTCACAGCTTTTTAGTAGAGTTGATTTGGACGAACTAACTGCTTACCTTAATCTTTTCTCAGTACATAATTCCACAGGAGGTATAAATATGGCAGCGGACAAGAACGCTGGATTCGATCCACGTGAGATGGAACGTTCCGAGGAAGTGGACATAAGGTTCGAGACTTCCGACGACCACATGACGGTTTACGCCAACGGTGTCTACGGGGGGATGACCTCCCGGGGAGACATGCACATGGACTTCGTGACGGATCACTCGGAGAGGCCGGATAAACAGAGCTTTAAAATCAACAAGGACGGCAGCCTCGGCCGGCAGGTCGACGAGGAGGGCGGAGACGACGTCATCCGTGAGCGGCAGGTTAGCGTCTACCTCAAACCGGACAACGCCTTTAGCATAGCGACCTGGATGCTGGCCAAACTTCTTCCCCCGAACGTCGAACCAAAACACGTCCAGAAAGTGCTTGAAAAGAACTTCGACATCTCGGCTTCGGACGGCGAAGGGTAAAAAGGGGTAATAAACCCCTCTCTAAGCGCATCAGCCCCCGCCCTGCTCGGGTATGGTTTTTGGATTGATAGTAGTTTCACGTTCTTCTTATTGATACCTCACCAACCATTCCCTAGCCTGTATTAAGGTAAAAGGTACCGTGATGTGGATGCACCGATAACAATCAATAATGGGTGGGGGTAAAATGGAACTTCAGGAGATCAACCTTTCGTTGTTGACCGAGAATGAGGGCTCCGATACCTTCAGTTTCCAGGGGATACCACTGGGCCGAGCCGTCGACAAGAAAAACAATTCAGCCAGTTACCAGACTAACGTAGAAATCTATAAGACCGAGGAAGGTATCTTTGTAATTTACGTCTCTTACAGGGAAAAGAACGGAGAAATCAACTTCGCCGACGTGGCCAGTACCGATAGTCTCGACGTCGGTTCCGTCCGCGCCGCTCTGAAAGAGTCGGATATTTATCCTGGCACTTTTTACAGCGAAGCCATTTACCACTCCTTCAACTCGCTGAAGAAGCTGGAATAGCTGGTGGTTGGTTAATTAAAGCGTAAATTAGCTCTGGTCGGAACTTTCTCGTTCCCTTTCCTGAATATGGGGACCGGCCTGGAAGGATATGGCCTTGGTATTGATAAAGCTATCCACGATCTTTTTCCGCCCGGAATAGAGCAACCGCTGAAGCGTCCCCCGCGAGATGTTCATCTCCTCGGCCGCCTCCGTCTGGTTTAAGCCTTCTTTGTCGCATAGACGCATGGCTTCCAGTTCGTCGAGGTCCACCTCGGTCAGCGGAAGCTGGTTCATCGGGGTACCGGCGGGCTTAAATACTTCCGAGCCTTCAAATTTTCTACAGCGTCGTGACTTCTTTCGCCTTGGCATAACAATTAAAATATATTGAATACCACGGATCGCTGCAACAGGGAAACGCGGGCTCTATTTTGCAACTGGAGGCAGGAAAAGTTATTCTTTCCTCCAAGCAGATGCCTAACTACGATTCCGATTTGAGGAAATTTATCGCGATAGTCCTTACTTTGACCCTGGTCGGCTTGACCGCGTACCAGGTAGGGAACCGCATTGCCTGGGACGGGGCGAACAAGAAATACTCGATAGCCGTAAGAAGGGATGACCTGGATCGAGCTAGCTCCATCTACGGCGAAACCGAGGTCGGCCTGATCGAAAAGTTGGAGCAAAAAGGTACCAACCTCCTCCTCTTCCAACACAACTTTGCCACCGATGACGACCCGGGAGTCCCGGTTAATTTAAAAGAGTACCGTCAAACCGGTATAAGGATTGGTCTGGAAATACGAAACATCCAGCTTGCCGACCGGAGGGACTTCGAGGAGCTAATCGAGCTCTTGAACAAAATCGAACCCAGTTACCTGCTGCTCCGGGCTCTGGAAGGGGCAAATATACCGGAAGATCTGAAGAACTGGCTGGCCCGAACCGACGTCCCGCTCGGTACGGTCGAATTCCGGGACAAGACGTTAACCAGAAGTCTGGTCAAGGAGGGGATCTCCAACCACCTGCGACTTCATAGAGTTTTTCAGGAAGAAGTAGGGACTCTAACCAGCACGGAACGGGTCGCCCGTTACGTCCGCGCCATCGAGGAAAGAAATATCGGAGTGATCGAGTACAGACTGCCACTAAACTCCGAGCTGGACCAGCTCCTCGCGGACCTCGATTCGATTCGGGCCGAACTTTCCGATCTGGGTTACGAAGAGGTTCCCGTCGGTAAGGCCAGGGGCTCCGGAGGAGGACCCGGAACGCCCCGGTGGATATCACTGCTGCTCTTCGTAAGCGCGAGCGGGCTCGGGCTACACCTGCTATTTTTGGACGAAAGGATACCGCGAACTGCGATTGCGGCAGGACTGATGGCGATAATCGCCGGAGCGGCCGTCGGTCTCTCCCTTTTTCCGGTCCTGACAAAACAGGCCGTAGCGCTGGCGATAGCGGTCGGCGCACCCGTGGCGGGCCTGAGGCTTTTGAACGATTATGGTCTTAGTTTTCGGGAGGGGCGGTTTCCGGGAGCGACGTACCTCGATTTCCTCGGCCTGTCGATCTTCTCCAGCTTCACCGGCCTGGTCGTATCGAGCCTGCTTCTGGAGGACTTGTTCGTTTTCAAGCTCTACCAGTTCCGGGGGGTCAAAGTCTCACTGTTCCTGCCACTGCTGTTCCTCCTGCTCGCGGCGACTTATCTCGGTCAGTTCAGGATCTCGCAAATCGACTTCAGCTACTCTAAGTTGCTGGCCGGCGGTCTCCTGCTCGGCCTGTTCCTCTTTTTGCTCGTCAGAAGCGGTAACTTCAACTTCCTCCGGAGTACCGATCTGGAGGAGGCAATCAGGCGCTGGCTCGACGCAAACCTGTTGGTTCGTCCCAGATTCAAGGAATTTCTCATCGGTCACCCCGCCATGATTGCCTGGCTTTACCTGGCCGGTAGGTTTGAAAAGAACTTTCAATTTTGCAAGTTAACCCTGTTCCTATTAGGATTTATCGGTCAGATATCGATCATCAATACGTTCGTTCACGTTCACACTCCCGTTACCATATCACTGATCCGAACTGCAAATGGTCTGGCCGGGGGAATGATGCTGGGAACGGTTCTCCTGTTTCTACTCATCGGAGGTGTTCACCTCTGGAACCGCAAAACAGAATAACGATTTCCGGGTACTACGGCTTCGGCAACCTTGGTGACGAAGCGATATTGAACTCAATCATCTCCGCTCTGAAAAACCGTTTCGAGCAGGACCGAGTTGAAATCGTAGTCCTTAGCAACTCGCCGGAGGAAACCGCGAAGGAGTACGGGGTCCGCGCCGTCGATCGCTGGGGGCCGCTGGGGATACTCAGGACCTTGAGAAAGACGGACGTGCTCATCAGCGGCGGCGGAGGGTTGCTGCAGGACAGGACCAGCTCCTTTTCCCTCTGGTACTATCTCGGCATCATCTTCCTGGCCAGGTTATTTGGAACCCCGGTTTACGTGGTCGGTCAGGGCATCGGTCCCGTCAACAGGTGGTACAACGACTACCTGCTTACGAAGATTCTCTCCCGCGTCGAAGGCTTTCTGGTCCGGGACGAGAGGAGCGTCGAAGTCCTGCGTTCCCGGGACATTGACGAGGAAAAAATAATTCGGGGCAGCGACCTCGCTTTCTTGCTGAACCGAGAAGAGAACCGGAAGGAAGATTTCTTGCCGGGTCCGGAGGGAGAAATCGTCGCCGCGGCGCTGAGGGACGACATTCGAGGGAGAACTGACGTGCTCCGCGCCGTCTCCAGCGGCCTGGAAATGCTGCACGAAGAGTACGGCGTCACGATCGTCCTTTTCTCTTCGGAATCCCGTGCCGACAAACAGCTAAATGACGACCTGCAGTCCTACACCGACGCCCCCACACGGGTGCTGGATGTAGATCACCTCTCACCAGTTCAGCTCGTCGAGATGATGGAGGACCTGGACCTGGTCATTGCCGGCCGGCTTCATACTCTAATTTTCTCCTTTCTGAGCGAGGTCCCGGTGCAGGGTATAAGCTACGACCCGAAGATGGATTCCTTGATCGCGGAGGTCAACGAACCGGAAGCGGGTCCGGAATTCTCCCTCTGGCACCCGGAGGAACTCATCGAAGGTCCGGAGTACCTTTCCGACTTAAAGGAAACCTACGAAAGCAAGGAAACGCTGAAAAAGGCCGCAAACGAAGTCAGGGACAGGCTTGGTTACGAGGCGAGACAGGGGATAGATCGAATCCTCGACTGGATAGAGGAAGAACTGGGAGAGAGGCGTGAAAAATTCCGACGGTAGGGGACCTCTGCACGAGCCGGTAATGGTGAACGAGGTACTCGAACAGTTAAGGCCGGGAGAAAGGGCAGGGGGAATCTTCCTGGACGGAACGACCTCCACGGGCGGCCACGCACTGGAAATAGCACGGAAGCTCGGACCGGACGGAACCCTGATCGGAATAGATCTCGACGAAAGCGCCCTGGAAACCGCAAAGGAACGTCTCGAAGGAGTTAAACCGGAGGTAAAGCTCTATCGGGCCAACTTCAGCGACATGGATCTGGTCCTGGAAGAGGCCGGTTTCTCGTCGGTGGACGGAATTCTGCTCGATCTCGGCTTCTCTTCTTACCAGCTGGAGGACCCGTCCAGGGGCTTTTCCTTCCAATCCGACGGCCCGCTCGACATGAGGATGAACGGTGAGGGGGAAACTACCGCGGAGGAAGTAGTAAACACCTACCCCTTTGAAAAATTAAAAGAGGTCATCCTGCGCTACGGCGAGGAGAAATGGGCGGACGGAATCGCCAGGGAGATAGTCAAAAGTAGAGAAGACTCGAGAATCAGCACCACCGGGGAGCTGGTTTCGGTCATCGAAAGAGCCTTACCCGAAGGGGAAAAGGGAAGAAGGAGGATTCACCCAGCCACAAAAACTTTTCAGGGGCTAAGAATCGAGGTAAATAACGAAATGGAAAACCTGGAAGACGGTCTGGAAACTGGGTTCAACTGCCTGAATCGGGGAGGAATTCTGACGGTAATATCTTACCATTCTCTGGAGGACCGCCGGGTAAAACAGTTCTTCCACCACAAGGAAAAGGACTGTATCTGCCCGCCGGACCTGCCCGTCTGTCGCTGTGACAAGGAGAAGGAAGTCGAGGTGACTGCGAAGGGGCTGACCCCGACTGAGAAAGAGGTTAAAGATAACCCCCGTTCCAGGAGCGCAAAACTCAGGGCGGGTAGAAAGTTAACGGCGCAATCATGAGCACGAATTGAGGGGTTTAATGGACGAAATACCACGCTGGATCAAGATATTTCTGGTTGCTCTGGTCGGGCTTTCCCTGATTTTTCTCTACTTATGGCAGGGCTGGAGGGTGATTTACCTCCAGCAGAGGATAAGCGAACTGGACGAGCAGCTGACTCCGCTCAGGGAGAGAAAGAGACAGCTATTGCTGGAAAGGGCAAGGTACTTCACTTACGAAAGAGTGGAAAGGATAGCCAAGGAGAGATTGGGGATGGTGGAACCGGAAATAAAGAAAAAAACCGAGGACGGGGAGTCCGGCCAGTAGAGACATGATAAACAAAAAAAGGCTCTGGTTCGTCGCGGTCCTGTTCGTCGCGGGCATCGGTCTGGTGATCTGGCGGCTCGTCAGTGTTCAGATACTGGAGCGGGAGGTCTGGCAGAGCCGGGCCGAAGCCGTTCACGAAAGGAAAGTAACGATTCCGCCGGAAAGGGGCAAGATTTTCGACAGGGACGGAAAGCTACTGGCCTATAACAGGGCGGCCTATTCTATAGCCGTCGACTCCTACAACATGACCAGGCCGGAAACCCTGATCAACATCCTCAACGAAGAGCTCGATATTCCCAGGAGCGAGCTGGAGGAGCTGGTTTACAGGAAGTCCTACTTTACCTGGATAGATCGGACCGTCAGCTACGAGACGGGCGAAAGAATAAAACGCCGCGTGGAAAACATGAATATCGACGGCTTGATTGCCCTGGAATCGACGGAAAGGGTTTACCCCCGTGAAGGTCTTGCGGGCTCCATTGTCGGGTTTACTGGAGTCGACGGGGAAGGGCTGGCCGGCATCGAGTACTCAATGAACAACGTACTGGAGGGCGAACCACGGGTACAGCGGTTGACCTACGGCGCGAACCGCTACCCGTACCGCAAGACCACGCTGGTGGAAGGGCAACCCGGCTACAACGTTCAGCTAACCATCGACCTGAAGGTCCAGTACATCCTGAGGCACGAGCTCCAGGAAGCCGTGGACAGGTTCGAGGCAAAGCGGGCCTGGGGCGTAATCATGGACCCGGAGAACGGGGAAGTACTCGGTATGACCCAGAACCAGGGCTTCGACCCAAATAACTACGGGCAGTACGACCCCGAAAGGCGAAACAACCTTCCGGTAGCCAATTCCTTCGAACCCGGTTCGATCATGAAGGTCTTTTCCGGTCTGGCGGCCCTGGATTACGGCGTGGTGGAACCGGACACTCTCGTCAACGGCGACTCCCCGGTAGTCCTCTACGGCCACGGGATCAGCAACGCGCAGTACCGTGATTACGGGACAGTCCCGTTTACGGAGGTAATAAAACACTCGATAAATACTGGCATTATCCGGGTGGCTCAGGACCTCGGTGAGAGAAAACTCTACGAGTTCCTCGATGACGCCGGCTTCGGCAAGGAAACGGGAATAGAGCTTAGCAGCGAACAGTCCGGTCAACTGAGACACTACAGCCAGTGGTCCGGACTCTCGATTGGATCCATACCGATAGGTCAGGGCATGTCCGTAACCGGGATCCAGCTCGCCAGCAGGATGGCCGCCGTGGCAAATGGTGGCAGCCTGGTGCAGCCGACACTTGTCGGAAAAATAAAGAACTCCGAGGGCGAAACAATTGGTGAAACCGGCGGTGGCGAGGGAAGCGGCGGGTTGATCGCCGGACCGAACTCCGTGGAGGAAATAAAGGAGATGCTGCGGTCCGTCGTAAAGGACGGAACGGCGACTAACGCCGCGATTCCCGGCTACGAAGTCGCCGGCAAAACCGGGACCGCCCAGAAGGCGCAGGGTGGTACCTACATGCCGGATACCTACATTTCGTCTTTTGCCGGCTTCTTCCCGGTAAACAACCCGGAGTACCTGATCCTGATCGTAATTGACGAAGTCGGCACCAGACCGGTCTGGGGCGGAGCCACGGCGGGCAAGGTATTCAAACAGATCGGAACCCGCTTGATTAAATCCGTGGATAATTGATGCCCGCCCGGTCAAATATCCGCTTAAGTTGCCTTTTTCAGCTTACCGGTTAAAATAATTTTAGGAGGGGAAAGAAAATGAAAAATTTCTTATCGGAAAGAGCAAAAAATACTGGCCGTTCTGCCATCAGAGAAGTTCTCAAGTTTACGAAGGATTCCGAAGTCATTTCTTTTGCCGGGGGCCTTCCGAAGCCGAGTACTTTTCCCAGGGAAGGACTGGCGGAATCCGCATCGAGGCAGATACGGGACAACTACCAAAATTCCCTGCAATACGGGACTACCGAGGGGGTAGTTGAATTTCGAGAGGAGATGATCGACTGGTTGTCCGGTTTTGGCATGGAACTCGAACTCGAGAACGTCATCTCTACCAATTCCTCCCAGCAGGCAATTGACCTCACCTGCAAGGCCTTTCTGGACCCGGGAGACGTTCTGTACTGCGGCCTGCCGACTTACCTTGGCGCCGTTCAGTCCTTTTCGACCTTCCAATCGGAGCAGGTTGGAGTCCCCCTGGAGGAGGACGGGATGAACCTGGAGGTTCTCGAGGAAAAAATCGTAGAAACTGAGAAAACGGGAAAGACGGGTAAATTCATCTACGTCATACCCGATTTCCAGAACCCGGCAGGAGTTACTATGAGCCGGGAGAAACGAAAGAGGATTGTCGAAATCGCGGAAGAACATGACCTGCTGATAATCGAAGATACCCCGTACTTTGGGGTCCGATTTTCCGGCGAATTTAAACGACCGATCAACACGTTCGACGATTCGGGCCGGGTGATCACGCTGGCCTCGCTCTCCAAGATTCTCTCCTCCGGCATGAGGCTGGCTATAACCGCCGGTCCCGAGGAATTGATTAAAGAACTGGTTACGATGAAACAGGCAACCGACCTCTGTACGTCGACCATGACACAGTGGATAGCGGCCGACTGGCTCAAGGAAAACGATCTTTCCGAGCACCTGGAAGAACTCCAGGGCTACTACCGGGAGAACAGAAATGCCATGCTGGAGGCTATGGAGGACGACTTTCCCGAATCAGAGGACCTTTCCTGGACTGAACCAAACGGGGGCTTATTTATCTGGGTAACTTTACCAGAATCCATTGATTCTCAGGACCTGTTTAAAAAAGCGCTCGAAGCAAACGTAGCCTTTGTACCGGGACACAACTTCTACGTAAACGGCGGCGGTAGAAATACGATGCGTCTATCCTACTCGCTGCTCGACCCTGAAAGAATTAAGGAAGGAATAGCCAGGCTCGGGAAGGTGCTGGAGCAGGAATTCAACAGGGTTCCAGGTTAATCATTTTCGCAAAAGAAAAAATTTAAGGGGTGGAAAAATGGCGGCTCGTACCAGGTTCATCTTGGTGGGTTTGGTTTTGGGCTTACTTTTTTACGGTATGGGAGCAGCTCGAGCAAGCTCTATCGAAAAACTGGAAAGGCAGGCCAATTCCGACTTCATACCCGAAGTACGTGCGGCCGCTTCCAGGGCGCTCACGGAAAAATACGTCGAAGCGGAGCTCGAAAAGGCTGAGCTGGAGAAGGTAGCAACAGGGGCTCGAACCGAAGAGCTGAGGGGAGCGGCAATCAGGGCTCTGGCCAGCAACTTCGAGGACGTGAAGCGGGTGGGCTCGCTGAAAGAGGCAATGAAGAAAGCAAAGGAGCTGGAGAAAACCGTGCGGGAAGGGGGCTCAATCGAGCTGAGAGAAGCCGCGAGCCAGGCACTTGCTATTTACTACCTCGCCTTTAACCTGAACGAAATCGAAGGTTACTCCATGGAGGCCCTGGAGGCAAAAGTAACTGAATCGGGCCACCACGGAATGGCGGAAGCGGCGGCAACGGCACTCGAATCGATCTACCCGAACCACTACTCGGCGGAGAAGCTGAAGGATCTGATTGTCACCACCGAAAACGAGTTGCTCAAACGGGCCGCAGCAGGCGGACTTTCAATTCGTTACTATAGTCAGATTTCCCCCGATATTTCTCTGAAGGAACTCCGGGGAATCGCCTCCGACGAGTCGATCAACCCCTGGCTAAGGAAAGCAGCCGGCGATGCCTACGGGGAACTTGCTCGGGGCGAGGTACCGGCGGAAGAGCTCAAGGAACTCACCCGGAACGGAGGTACAAAGGAGATCCGTCAGGGCGCGGCCAGCGCCTGGTCCAGGAAGTTGATCAATTCGGATCTCTCCCGGGGAAAGCTACTCAGAATGGCCTGCGCCGCCACGGGCTACGCTCCGGAGGCCTATCGATCCGCGCTGATATCCGCCCTTGCCGACAGGATAGGAGAACAATACGCTAATAGCGGTGGAGGTAGGTAAAATGAACAGAAGTCGAACTTCTCTATTGCTCGTCACTCTTCTGCTTGCCGGACTGTTGCTTTCGGGAT
>CAZNVA010000016.1:0-15382 GCA_964576335.1 uncultured Thermotogae bacterium
GGAGGCTGATTGCCCACGCCGCGGCGTCCTGAATTAATTGATTGAAAGAAGTTCTAAAGATCGGTTGTGCCCCGTCCTTCGGGCGGGGCATTTTTAGTTTAAAATCCAGCCAGTTCCGCGTTGAACCAGACTCCCTCAAGCGTCCCGCTGACACCGACACGAAGACAATCCTGCAGGGTACGATTAATAGAGTAGGAAAGCCCCGATAGTTGACCATTCTGAAAGTCGTATTTTCCTTCTAACTGAAATGTCCAGGCCCCAGGAGCCCTGACGTTAACCTGCATCGCTAATTTCTTCAACCAGTTACCGGGTTGAAGACCCGTAAGTGCCAGACTACCGGAGTTGTTTCCTCCGGCCAGATCCAGCTCAAGCCGGGATTCGGCTATTTCTCGGGAGGAGAAGTCGTATCCGGATTTCAATTCCAGGCTACCATAGGGACGGGATAAGACTGTGGACGTGGTTATTTCCTCGGGCAATCCTCTGGAGAGATCGTACTCGAAACCGACTTCCTGGTTTAACGGACCGCGCGCGAAGCCGATTTCGTATTTCAGGTTCGAGATTCCGTCCGGCGGCAGGAAATCATAGTGAAAATTTAGTTTCCCTGTCAGGCCATTTTTCGACCCGCGGTAACTGAAGCTCAATCGATCCCGATCCTCGATACGATCGAAGACGAACGGCGAGCTTCCCAGACCGGCTATGTGCTCGAACTTGATAGTCAGACTGCCGGGGCCCCTCAGTTCAACTGCAGGAATCAATTCGTAGCCCAGGCGCGTACCGGTGTCAAGATTATTCTCCGTCACGTAACCGTCGATCCTTCCCAGCCCGTTCAGGGAAAGTTCCAGACATTCTAGCGGGTTACTTTCGAACAAAAAATTCCCGAGAAGGTTCCCCCGAAATCCGGTCCGCCGCTCGTCCCAGTTTGGTTCGTACTCGTCGTAGTAGCCAAGCTTGCCGCCCAGCTTGGTTCCGGGAAAGTCCTTTCCCCCTAAACCCTCCAGACCGTAAGAGACTTCCGGAAGCTTTTTTAACACTCGTTTGGAACCACTGGATTGACCGTCGTTTATTTCCGCTTCTCCCCGGGAAACGATGGCTGACCAGGGGCTTTCTCTCGGGCCCTCGAGGCTCAAGTTCCACTCGTTCCGATCGTAAATCTCCCCCTGAAACGGGCCTTGCCTGTAATCAACTTCGCCGGTCAGCTGGAGCCAGTTCCTCGGTTCGTAACCGAATTCGGCATCAGCGGACAGGAAGTTTACCTCACCGTTTTTTACGTTGCCATAGAGCTTGCCAACTCCGTTGAGAAGGCTTCCGCCGCTGTAGTAATCGATACCTGCACCTATCGTCCGGTTTGCCGTCGAAAAGTCCGCTCTCAGATTCCCGAAATTCCTCCGGTTAAGGTAAAACGGAACCCCTCCTTCGAAGTTCAACCCGCCCGCCCCCGAGAAACCTATGCGGGGAAAGTAGGACCGCTCCGGAAGCCCGAAGTCTCTTAAAGGAATAAAGTAGTTCGGGTTGGACCAGACGGGAAAACCGAATGATTCCAATCTGGAGGACCGGGTCACAAGGAATTCCCCCGGAAACAGGCTGGCCCGACGGGCTTGCAGGGAGTAGGCCGGTTCTTCTGCTCCCCGGCAGAACTGACAGCTAGTCAGGCTACCTTCGATAAGTTCTAACTCGGTCAATTCCCCGGATTCGTCGAACGTAAAGCTACCCTCTTTCCCGCTGAAGCTGAAGCCGGCGGAACCGTCGTTCTCCTCCGCCGTGGAAAATTGTCCCGAAGGTTTTTCCGCACTAACCTTTTTTAACTGAAAGGATTCCTCCCGGTTTCCCGGTTCGAGGCTTCCGGTCAGGTGGGCGGCCTCGAGTCGAGAACCGTGACCGGTATATCCGGCCGAGCCGGCTGCCCGAACTTTCCAGCTGGACTCCCCGGCAGTCAGTTCTAGCCGTTCGGCGGCGAGGTCGGTCTGGTTGGAAAGTTCGAGTTTTGCCTTCCCCTCAAGCGTTAGGTTCGAAACGGTTTCTCCCTCGGTAATTATTGTAATTTCTTCCGCGTTAAAGCTGATCGATCCGATCGTTCCGCTCCCGCCGGTGAAGCTCAGACTGGCTCGATTCTCCCGACCGCCTTCCGGTAGTTCTCCGTTTAATTCCTTGGCTTCTATCTCCACCCGCCCCGCAGTTAGCTTTACCCCGCCGGACGCGGCAAGGTTCCTGCTGTTGCTATCTTCTCTCTTCAAAAGCTGGAAGGTCTCGCTGGAAACAACGAAGCCGCTACCGCTGAACTTCACGTTTCCGCGAGCCAAAGTTCTATTCGGAGTTATCTCCAATCTGTCGGCTTCGAGAATTGCTTCAGCTCCGTGTAAGGGTGCGGATAAGGTGATTGTCAATACAATGATCGCTATGACCGAGGTGGGAAGAGTTCGAATATTACTCGTATCCATCGCCATCAAGCCCGGAAAGCGATTTTCTGGCTCAGGCGAGAAATCTCGGATTTAAGGTCGGCGTTGTCCAGGGCAAAAAACAGCAAGAGACCGACACCGCCGAGTAGCATGTTCGGCAACCAGGCTCCGAGGAATGGTTGTAGGGCATTGCTCCTTACAGTAGTTTGCCCCCAGAGCAGCACGCCCTGGTAGCCCCCCACGGAGAGCAAAGCGAGCAGCACACCTATTGCCCGGCTCCTGTGGCGGAGAATCAAGCTGAGCGGGACGCTAAACAGGACGAAGACTAGTCCGGCCAGAGGCCGGGCGAACCGGGAGTGCAGGGCAAATTTCAGTTTCGCTCCTGCCCTGCCGGCTCCTTCGGCGGCCCTGACCTGGTTCCAGAGCTGGACCAGACCCATTTCCTCCGTCTTGCGCGAGCTGAAGACCAGGTTTTCTACGGCTTTATCGATCTTTACAGTTAGCTCCTCGAACTTCATCGTATAGTTGACCTCGCCGGCTTCGTTTAGCCCAATCAGCTGACCACCGTTGAGCTTCCAGCCCTCCTCCGTCAGGGCCCCGGATTTGCTCGAAAGCAGCTCGGGATAGTTCTCCGGTAGGTTTAACCCGGGGAAGTTCAGCCCAGATGAGTTAAATATTAGCACGTCTTTGACTCGCCTCTCCGCTTCGATGTATTCTCCGACGTAGATGGTCCGGCCGCTCGGGTCCTTAAAAAAGAGGTCGGATTGGACATCCGGGAGCGGGTTCTCGGTCGTGATGCGGTATATTTCCCTGCGGTACTGGTAGTTTGCCCAGGGAGCCAGGTAGTTGTTTAACCCAAAAGTTGCCAGACTGACCAGCAGGCCGACGATCAGTATCGGGTAGGCCACGCGTTTGAGCGAGTACCCCCCGAGCTGGAAGGCAAGGATCTCCTGGTTGCTCATCAACCGGGCCAGGACGATAAAAGTAGAAACCACCAGGGATATCGGCAGGGCGAATCCCATGAACTCGGGAACCTTAAGGCTCAGTAACTTAAAGACCGTGATAAAGGACTCGCTGCGGTCGAGGATCAGGTCGGAAAGCTGGACCGCAAGAGTAAGTGAGGTAAATATCAACAAACCAAAAAGGGAAACGAGGAACAAGCCGGTTATTCGTCGTGATATATATTTTTTCATTTGTTTTGTTGTGTTTACCGCCTCGGTCACTCCCCTCGCTTCTCTCCGGGACCCAACTCAGCTGGCAAAGTAGGATTCACGCGCTTTATCCGACTGAACTATTGCCTCGGAGCTGCCTTCCGCAATGATTTTTCCCTCTTCAATCAGGTAATTGTGATCAGTGATCGATAAAGCCTCCTTTGCCCGGTGGTCAGATAGCATGATACCCATACCTTCTTGTTCCTTCAGGGAGACCAGTATCTTTTTGATTTCCGCCACGGATCGGGGATCGAGGTCGGAAAAGGGTTCGTCAAGCAACAGGTAACGCGGTGACAGAGCCAGAGCTCGAGCGATTTCGACTTTGCGGCCCTGGCCGGTCGAGAGGTTGCCCGCCCGCCTGTCCTTCAGCTCCAGGGCGTTCAGCTGCTTCAGGGATCTTTGCGCCTCGGCGCTGGTTCCGTTGCCGCCGGTTCCCGGGTTCTTCAGGTAGATCATCACGTTTTCCTCCACCGAGAGTCCCCGAAAGAGCGAGGCTTCCTGTGGTAAAAACGTTAGACCCTCTCTGGCCCGTGCGTGGATCGGGAGCGAGTCCAGCCTCCTGTTGTCCAGATGAATTGTCCCGCTATTATGACTTTCGGCTCCCGCTATTACCTTGAAGGTTGTCGTCTTGCCGGCCCCATTCGGGCCGAGGAAACCCCGGATGTTTTCTCTTTCTAGCTCCAGGTCGACCCCGGCCAGAATCCTTTCCGAACCGTAAAACTTGGTTAGCCCTTCTACTTTTAACACTTTAATTTTTTTCCTCGGTTATCCTGCCGTTGACGACCACCAGTTTCTCGTTTCCGCTTTCGTACAGCAGGGAGTCCCCGCTCACGGTCGTACCGTTTCTGCCGGCTCTGGCCGAGCCGCTGCTTTCCAGCAGACCCTGATCCGGGTCCCAGGTCAGGTGCTCGGCTTCCAGTTTCCATCCGGAGGGAAGCGAAGCTTTCACGTTCCCGGACATCTCTATTTTTCCTCCGGAGGGCCAATTGACTGAGTTCCCCGATATCCTCGTTCGACCTCCGTCCTGGTTATGGCTGGTTAGCTCGAAACCATTATTTACGGTCAATTCCTCGGGCCCGAGACTGTAGGAAAACCCCTTTCCTCTCAACTTTATTTCTCCGAATTCGCCCGTTTTGGTCAGGGAGAGTTCTTTGCCGGAAAACTCCTTTTCGGCGAAACGGTACCGCGCCTCTTCGGCACTACCTTTCATTCCATTGATTAAATCCAGGCTTATTCGTTCGGGCATGTACGCGACCTGGCCACCTTCCTCTTCCATGAGCCGAAGCTTTTTACCGGTGAACAGGGAAAACCGCTCATTTGACCTCGTCAGCTTTAATTTGAATTCCGACACGACCAGACCGCTGCCGGTCTCTCTCCCGGTCTGGCCGGATAGTTTCCACGAAAGTGCTTCTCCTTCAGAACCGTACTCGTAGATGGTGAAGTTCTCCATGGTCGTGCCTGATTCTTCTTCCGGTTCGGCTCCGAAGGCAACAGGTCCGAGGAAGAAACATAAAAGCAGAAAAGCTAGTAATGCCGAAATTAATTTACTCTGATGAAAAAGTCCAGAAGAAGTCATTTGCGCTCCCAAAACAAACAAGCTCAAAAACCATACAGCCGCAAGATACGCTGTCAACGATGATAGTTATTGTCATGGATTTAATCAATAAGAGTACCTTGGATGAATTTATAGAAAGTTGTATAAAGAACGATTTACTGAAGCTTCCTGCTTTTTTGGTTGATGAAGTGTTATCTAGTCCGAGAGACGTGGTCTTAAGTCCGCAGGGGATAGATGTAACCCTTCCAGGTGTCGTATGACCTTAAAGGAGTTGGATTACCCGGTTAAAATTGTCTGTAATACCATTGATGAAAAAGTAAAAGAGGGGCTAACTCCGTTCAGAGGAAATAAGTAATGCTTTAATTATATTTGATAGGACGAAATAACTATAATTTTGAACCGGGAGGCGAAATAGTGTCAAAGTTTACGCGAAATGCCGTTTCTTTAGGTCTTTTGTCGGTTTTGATACTTGGATTGACTTTCCTGCTGACGGGTTGTGGTTTTATTAACCAGGATCCAACGGCAAAGATATCTGCTACACCCGATCTCTCAGATAACGTAGAAGTCGGAACACCAATTGATTTCGACGGCAGTAATTCCGAAGACGAGGACGGAAACATCGAAGCCTATGAGTGGGACTTCAAGGCGAACAAGACGACGGATCCAGCTACCAGTACCCTTGAAAACCCGACCCATACATATGAGGCCGCTGGTACTTACACCGTAAAACTTATTGTAAAAGACGATGACGGGGCCTCTGATTCGACAACCGTTACGGTTACGGTTGTAAATTCGGCAGCCAATGCTGAATTTACAATTTCCCCATATCCGGCTGAGGTTAATGAGGATGTAGAATTTGACCCCTCAGATTCCACCGGTGACGATATAGCTAAATACGTTTGGGTTTTCGAGGATAAGGAGGATGTTACTAAAAGTAGTAGTGAAAAAGTAACTCGCAGTTATTCAAGTGCAGGTAATTATGAGGTAACGCTAACACTGAAGGATTCAGATGACAATTTTTTAGCGAGTGAGGGGGCGACTCTGGAAGTGCAGACCGCCTCGAGCATGACTTAACTAATTAACTGGCGGATAAAGGAGATTTAGGGGTAAGGGCCTTCTAACGAGAAGGCCCTTTTTCCATTGAGTGCTTTTAAATTGGGGATTCCATGCGTCTGTATTTAAGGTACCGCCTGTCACCTTTTCTTATTCCCTGTGGACGGGTTTTGAGTTGCCTTTTTACTTGAAGGAGTTTTTTATTTATGGTAAGGTGGTTGCAAAGTTAGAACTTCTTTTTTTCGGCCTGGAAGTTAGTTTATTCAATATATGGGGTAGTGGTGCAATGATCACGTATATCCTTGCACTCAAACGGGAAAGCTGCAATAATTGTAACTGTTTAAGGTGTTTCAAAGGGGGGCGGAGCGAGCTAACCTGAAGGAGTACTCCAGAACGGGGTTAACTATGCCCTCATGCGGGCGGTTGGTGGAGGTGGTTTTGTTCGCCTTAATTATGGATGGAAACCGGGAGAACCTGAGACAAGTAAGATCTGCATACTAGTTATGTTTTTGGGAGGAGAATCAAGTTGACCAAGTTGACCATGAACTCTCATCTAACAAGGGGGTAAAATAAATGGAAGAAAAGTCGAAAGTATTGGTTATTTCGCTGGCAGTAGCCCTTATTGCGTTACCTTTTGTAACTGCTTCCGGGGAACCCGATAATAGCACGGCTGGCAGCGTATTTGGTTTTGGTACGGACGCGAAGTCGCTGGCAATGGGTGGAGCCTTTGTGGCAGTGGCCGACAACTACTCAGCAACTTACTGGAACCCGGCAGGATTGACACAGTTCTCTGGCGTTCAGCTCGGGGGAATGAACCTGCGGCCCTACGGCGTCGCGAATTTTTCCTACGGCGGCGGAGCGGTTACTATTCAGGATTTTGCCTTTGGAGCAAGCTACGGGCAGCTCAGTGCGGATTTGAGCGATCAGTTCGGTTACGAGGATTCCGATTATTCTGCATATGGCGAGACCATGATTGGCGGTTCGCTTGCTTACGGGATAGATTTCGCGAACTTCGGTGCGAGCGTCAAGAGTTACCAGTTCGAAGGTGAGACAGGTTTCGGCTTTGACTTGGGTACGTTAATGACATTCGACGGCATAAGTCTGGGCGTAACCGCAAATGACGTTGGCGGTGCCAGTTTGCAGGGCAATGACATGAGTTCCACCATTAAACCCAGTTACAGGGTAGGCGTAGCTGCGGAAATTCTTGATAGAGCAGTGGCTTCGGCGGAGTACGATTTGACTAGTAGCGGGGATAACACTATCAAGGCCGGGTTTGAAATCCTGCCGATTGACCAGTTCGCTCTCCGCGGTGGAGTTCAGGTGCCAGGTGGGGGCAGCCCTTCCTTTACTTTTGGTGCAGGAATAAACTTGGCTGGCCTGACTGTAGATATTGCATGGCTGCAGAACAATACCGAGTTTGCTGACAGGTCGAACGCTGGTGATACCCTGGTACTCTCGGCTGGCTTTCAGTTCGGCGCCTTCGGCGAATCAGCGTAGATCATAAGGAGGTATGATTGATGAAATTGAATAAGTACAAGGTTGGGTTAACGTTTACAGTTATACTATTGTCCATGCTCCTGACTGTTTCGGGATTTGCGTTAGATTCGGATGACGTTACAGAGGACGGCGATAGATGGATAATTAAAACTCAAGACGCGTTCGATAGACTAACTGGAAATAATATTAGTGAAGTAGATTTCAAGGGTGATTCCGCTCCCGATATCGAGGACGGGGATACGATCGCTCTGGATTCCGATTCTTTCACCCAGACAGCTTCGATCACCATTGACAGGCAGAATATAACGATCGAGCCGACGCAGGACGTCGTGAATTCGGATAACGTGGCCACATTGGAGCAAGTATCTACGTACGGCGGGGTTAGAACTGTAGATGTAGGACCAAATCCAGGGGACACTGCTGATGTAACTAGTAGTATCGTAATCACGAAGGAAGGCTCACACGTCAGAAATCTGAACTTTGAACCTGCCGGTGACGTGGGAGCTATTGATAACGCGATCTTGGTGGATATTCAGGATCCCTGTGCCTGCGAGACCAGGGGCATGCTCTTTGAAAACCTGCAGATCCCCACCTGCGGTGCAAACGGAAACTTCGAATACGGCATTCGCTTCACCGGGGTAATAGAGAGTTACGGGGACCGCAGCACCGACTACTCCGACGTTCAGTTCCTGGACGTCAGGGTGGACGGCGTCGAGAAGGACGGGGTAAACTTCGCCGATTCGGTCGGCGACGTAAGCGACCTCCACTTCGAGGAATTCTACGCCGGTAGCTGTGGAAGCGGCTGCATCGGTGGTTTTGGCCTTTACTTCAACAACCACGGTAAAGTCGAGAATATCAACATGGAAGACAGCGACAATCTGGGTGCGGAACAGCAGTCCAGGTACGGGATAGAGAAGAGCCAGGACGGGATAAGGGTCAACGGAGCTTCCGTGACCAAAGTGAGCGGATTCCGAATAGAGGACTTCGAGATTAAGAACAACTGTGATAGCGGAATCTATATCAAGGGCAACTGGGAAAACAACGACGAAGCCATCACACTCGTCGATCTCACGGTCAAGGATACGGAGATCTCGGAGAACGGCGATGCTCAGAAAGGAACCTTTTCCGGCGGATTCGGTATCCTCATTGGCGATCTTATGTTCGGAGAGGGAGATTACCCGAACGTAACGGGCATCCATTACAGTCCCGCAAAGCTGGACAAAGTCACCCTGGACAACGTTCAGGTATTCAATAACGCGTCCGGCGGAGCAGGTCTGTTCGCCTCCAAGATCGCCGGTTCGGAAGACGGAGTCGAAGTAAACGATAGTCGTTTCAATATGGAAGTAACCGGCAACGGAGAAAACGATCAGGGCTTCGGTCTGACCGTGGCCGGCTATGAAGGGATTGATGGACTTGAGATTAACAATTCCGAGTTCCACGACCACGACGGCGGGCTTAGTGACGTAACGATGAGCGGCTTACCCGATCAGAACTTCAGCGACGGGATAGCCCTGCTTGCCGCCTACCAGGATGGTGCCCATGACGACGTAGAGGACGTATTGATCAGGAACACCGAAGCGAACAACAACGACACCACCAGCGATAACGGAAACGGACTGCGGATCGAAGGTAAGACCGTCGACGGGATAGACGTTAACAAGGTAGGTAAGTTCAACGATAACGGCAAAAACGGAATTGAAATATTCGGCGATGAAGGCGTAAACGACGTGACCATAGAGGACGGCGACGCGGACGACATCAGGGAAATAACTGCCAACGGCAATGGCAACATTGGCCTGCTGGTGGAAAGCGACAGCGGCAATATAACGGACCTGTCGGTAACCGACGCCGAATTCGGCAAGGAAGGCCACAAGAACAAGGATAACGGCGTCAAGGTAGTAACCAACCAGGAAGACGGGGATATAGGTTCGTCCAACACCGACGGAGCTGTGAGCTTCGAAAACGTTTCAGCCAGTTACAACCTGGAGCACGGCATGGAAATTAGTTCCGCCGGAGATTTCCTCAACCCGTCCCAGAACGTGGTAGTCGGGAATTCGGAATTCTACTACAACCACAAGGACGGAGTGAAACTCGCGGCCTCGGGAGACGTGATGAACCCCAGGTTCGAGAACAGTAGCTTTGTCGGAAATAACGTAGATAGCACGCTTTCTGCCGGGTTGTATATAGAATTCGGTGGAGATCTCCAGGGGTCGTCGAACGTCTCCGAGATAAGCGGTAACGTGTTCTCCGGCAACAAGGAAGGCCTAACGGTTAAACCGCCCAAACCCAACACACCGCCGACGGGATCGATCAGTAACTTCTCCGTGAAGGACAATACGACTTTCTACGCTGGCAACGAAGAGGAATACAACGGAAACGTGGTGAGGAACTTCGGTCTGATCGCCGGACAGCTAAATTCGGTTAAAGTGGAAGAAAACATCGTGGTCGGGGAAGAAACCGAAGTCGGCCTGCTCCTGCAGGCCGCGGATTCGAGTTCCGCGATTTCCGTAACTAAGAACATCTTCCGGACGGGAGCCGAGGGTGCCTGTATTGGCTTAGGAACCGCGGTGGTACTGGACGCCTGGAACGCCGACATAAACCATAACGAGTTCGACGGGTACTCCACGGGCATCGAGGTGAGAAAAGAGAAGGCGATCTCCAGCGAGGATTCGGCTTCCGATACAAGTAACCACATCAACGAAAACAACATCGTCGGTTGCTGTACGACGATAGATGCTTCGGCACTTGAGGATCCTGACGACTTTTATAAAGTAGACGCCACGGAGAATTACTGGGGGCCGGACGTACAATCGCCGGAGGACGCAGCAATCAACATCGTTTCTCCCGAACACGTATTCTACGGAAACGTTCTCGATAGTCCGGTGGTCGTAATCGAAATCCTCAAGATAAACCAGTTTAAGACGGTGACGAGCGAACCCGAGGTCGGCAAGACGGTCGAGCTTCAGTTCAAGCTGAAGAACATCTCGGACTCCAAGATAAGCGGACAGACTGTCAGGATGATCGTCAAGGACCCTGACGGGAACGTGATAATCAATACCGAGAAGGAAAATGTGCCGGAACTCGATTCAGGAGAAGTCTACACGAATACGCACTCGTTCCTGCCGACTCAGAACGGCGAATATACAGCCACCCTGGAAGTCGACAGGGGTGCGGTGACCAAGTCGATAATGGTCGACGTCACCGGCGAGGGACCCGGTCCGGGCCCCACTGATAACTACACGCCCGATTGGAAGAAGACAGGTATCATGCCTGCTCCCCTCGATGGGTCGACACCCAAGCTGGAAATAACTAACGAAGAGGACGGAGCGATCACGGACGCGAACGTCTCGGACTTCTCGATTAGGGTATACGACCTTTCCGGAAAGAAGGTAATACCTGCTGATTCGTTCGGCGATTCAATTAACGATCTTAGTGTATTAAACGAACTCGAGAATGGACTTTACATATATACCGTAACTCTCGAGACGGATGATACATACACTAGTCCGGCAATGAAGTTTGTCGTCAAAAAGTAATATGAGTAGTTTCGGTACTTAGAATTTTATGAACTCCAGGTCCTTTGCGGGACCTGGAGTTTTTCTTATACTTGACACTTGGAGATTCGTATTTAAGTTCGTGTGGAACTTTGAAAAGAGTTACGTGCAAGCTGTAACTGCTTGCAATTTAACGTATTTTTAAGCATAAATAATTGTAACCGATCCGGACTTGCTCGATGACATAGAGGAGGTAACCCCGGAATGCGCTCGCGTTCTTCCATCTTGCTCGGAATCCTGCTGGTAATACTTGCTTCAACGGTGGCGTTCGGGGCGCCGGAGTTTCAGGCCTACCTGCCCAGTTCCGTCAACCTTAATCCCGAAGACCAGGACGTCCTCGTTCACGAGATAAGGGCTGAGGACGTGATGACTCCAGTCAGAATAAAGGAAGTTACACTGAAGAACCTTGGGACCGCTTCGAGCAATGAACTGGAGCGGATAAAACTTAGATATCGAAAGAATGGAGGAAGCTGGCAGACGGTTCCTTTAACTGACCTCTCCGGGGTAAATTCAGGAATTACCTTCTCGTTACCAGATGACGGGCTGACGCTTGAAATGGGAGAAATCGGTGAATTTCGCTTCCTGGTATCCGTGGCCGGTCCCGACCGCGTTCCCGTTAGCAAGTACGGCGAGGCCGTTTCACTGCAGCTTGCAGGTATGTTGCACTACGTATACCTGGATGGCAGGGGAGAAGCCGTGGAATCCGTCAGTTCCAGCTGGGTTGAGGACCCAGGTGTCGATAAAATACCTCGGGCCGGATTTGAAGTAGTTGAATCAAGAGCCCCCGACGAGGATATACTGCAGCCAGGGACGACCCCGGTTATTGGGGACTTCGTTTTTCGGGACGATGACATAAATAGTGACGGAGTAGAAGTTGACCTGATAAAGATAAGTAACCGAAGTGGCGCTCAGAACCCGGTAGTACTGGGTCAGGATATAACCGAGTTGACCCTGGAAGTTAGAATAAAGAAGGATGAACAGGTAAGAGAAAGGACGATTAGCCGGAAAGTAAGTAGCCCCACCACTGAAGTGGCCTTTCCCACCGAACCGGGTGGTTGGTGGGATGGAAGCTGTCAGGACGGTTGTGAGGTAAGTATTAAGATTAAGGGGTTAGTTTCCGCTAAGGGACCCGTACAGGGTATGGAATTAAGAACCGGGATAGCGCTGGAAACGAAGGAAAACAACGGAATGTCCGGTTACCCGTTTCGACAGAGGAGCAGTGTTCCGGAAGCCGGCGTTCAGAGTGTGGTAGTCCAGGGACTTGAATCGATAGAAGAGGTAACGGACTGGCGGTCTGGCGTGATAAACCGGGGCGAAACTTATACGCAGCGCTTGGTCCTGTCGGACAGAGATAGGGACGAGGACGATTTCGTGGTTAATAAGATAAGCCTTCGTAACGAAGGCACACTGGATAGTTCCGGCGTGGAAGCGGTGTCAGTTTACAGGGTAAGTACCGACGGAGAGCTAAAGGAACTGGCCTCCGGACTTAGCCTGACGAGCGACTGGCAGGTTTTAACTGCTTCGGCGGGCAGAACGGTTCCCGATGACGGCCGGAGCGTATTCGAAGTACGCTACGAAATCAGCGAAGATGCAGAAACGGATACGAGCTTTCAGCCGGTCGTGCAATTTCGGGGCAGCGAAGGTGGAATCACGAACGCACCGAGCCCGGTACACACTTCTCCGGAGCCCCTGACTATTTACCCGTACGGCCCGGAAATTGTCGAAGCGAGGCGGGGTTATATGGGAGGCTCACCGATCAGCGGGCGGGAAGGAGTTATAGGTCAGCGGATCGACATCATGGACAGGGACGAGAATAGGCTGGATCTCCTGATTAATCCCATAGTGATAAAGAACGCTGGAACTGCTACCGGCAGTGACTTTCGCAAACTGGAGCTATACGATTCCGACGGAAACTTGCTGGAAACGGTTACCGATCTCAATGGTTTAAGCACTGCGGGAATTACGCTTGACGACCTGGACGGCAAGACCACTGTTACCGACAGTCAGACGGGGAACTGGCGTACTTTCTACATTTATCTGGTTCCAAAGCCGGGAATGGGCCAGGAAACGCTTAACCTTCAAACTACGCTTTACGCTACCGAAGGAGAAGAAGACGTAGTCGTTGATTTGCAGGGTCCCAGTATACGGGTTGGGTCCGGCGGTGGTGCACCCGGTGGTCTCTTTGGCGGTCAACCGGATACCACGGGGACGGAAGAGACCGAGGCTCTGGACCAACCCTTCGGCTTTGGTTTTGCCGCCGGAACGAGTTACCCAGAGTTTCCTTCTCTTGGGGCAAAGCTGTTCCTGGAAGTCCCGCTTGACGAACTGGGTTTGAGCGGAGACCAGGGACTCGATGGAAACGCTTTCAGCAGGTTTGGCTTCGAGGTCGATTCGTTGCCTCAATCGGGTTACTACTACCCAAACCTTTCCCTGGGTTACAAATGGCCGTTTGATACCGGCGTCAACCAGTTTATTGGTGCGGGGGGCGGTGCGGTTTTCCTCCCCGGACTCTCCGATACCTTCGGGGTCCACGGTGTCTACGGTGTAACCACGACCGAGCTGTTCGAAGAGGATATTCCATTGCTTCTCCAGGCCCAGCTCAAGTACATTAACGAGCCCATTTCGGAAACAGTTCTCGGTGTCAACTTAGGAGTTCTATTTAGTTAAACCCCGTTTTATCTCTGGTTTCTCGCTTTCACTCGACTGGGGCTTAGCCTTCCTTAAACTTGCCCCGGCGGGGCTCAGTCGTTAAACTTTTGTTCAGCCGAGGGAAGTTTTGATCTCACGAAAATCAGGCAAGATTTAGCGGTTTTATTAGGGGTGAACTGCAGGTGGAATTTAAGCTTTTGACTCCGGATAGACTGGTGTATTCTGGCCAGGCGGAGCTGGTTGGCGGCCGGACCGAAGACGGTTCCTTCAGCGTCCTGTCGCGTCACATGCCGGCGGTTATGGAGCTGGAGCCGTCGACCCTGAAGATAGAGGACGACCAGGGAGTAAAAAGGTTTGTCGTTCACGGCGGTTTTCTCTTCAAGGAAAAGGACGAGACGATTCGAGTCCTGACGCGCGAGGCAAGGAGTTTCGAGGAAGTAGACCTGGAAGAACTGGAAGGGAAGATCGAGGAGCTCGGTGACGAGATCAGCGGGATCGACAGGCAGGAATCACCCGGCCATTACGACGAAACGATGGCCGAACTTGAACGAGCGGAACTGACTGCGGATCTGGTGAAAGATGAATAAGGAAGCCCCAGTTTACGTCACCGGAATGGGAGCAGTTACTCCGCTTGGTATTGGGATGGACGAAACCTGGCGGAACATCAAGGCCGGGAAGTCCTCAGTTAAGCGGATTGACGACATTATCGATACTACTGACCTCAAGTCTAAAATAGGTTCTCCGGTCGACCAATTCGATCCCTCAGAATGGTTCAATAGCAAAAGAGCGAGAAGGCTGGGTCGGCCGAGCCAGTTTGCGATCGTTGCTGCCGGGGAGGCCCTTGAGGATGCGGGCTGGGACCTGGATAAGGAAGATCGCAGCCTGGACGTAGGTGTAGTGGCCGGAACCGGTATTGGCAACCTGCACCCGCTAATCGAGAACCACCAGAAAATGCTCGACCGCGGACCCAGGCGGGTCAGTCCATTTCTCATCCCTCAACTGATGCCCAACGCCGCGGCAGCTCAGATATCGATCGAGTTTGGCTTTTCCGGACCGAATTACGGAGCAGTCTCGGCCTGTGCCAGTGGTGCTCACGCCGTCGGAGAGGCCTTTGAGGAGCTTCGTTCCGGCGGAGCCGACATGATGGTCGCCGGGGGTGTCGAAGCGCCGATTCTCCGGCTTGCTTACGCCGGTTTCGATAGGATCAAGGCTCTTTCCACGAGAAACGATGAACCCGAACGAGCCTCCCGCCCGTTTGACGCGGACAGGGATGGCTTTATCATGGGAGAAGGCGGTGGCTTCCTCGTCCTGGAAACGGAGGAACGCGTCGAAGAACGGGGCGTGGAACCCTATTCTCGGATAAGAGGTATCGGCAAGACCGCAGATGCCCACCACGTGACGGCCCCGAGAGAGGACGGTGCCGGAGCCCTGGAGGCGATGGAACGGGCACTTCAGGTGGGTCAGGTTGAA
>CAZNVA010000017.1:0-15355 GCA_964576335.1 uncultured Thermotogae bacterium
AAAAAAGCAGTTGACTGGAGGCGGACCTGGAGTTAAAATGTTTTTGAATAGTTGAGCAATTTAGTCTACTTTTGCCGCAAAATAGCAATCCAGAAAACTTAGGTGATAAAATGCTGACAGTTGAGAACCTGGGAGTTAGCTCCAGCGGGGAAGATATATTGACTGGCCTGAACTTTCGGGCCGAAAAAGGTGGGCTATACGTCATCATGGGACCCAACGGATCGGGAAAATCCACTTTTTCCAAGACGCTGGCCGGACACCCGGACTACGACGACTACGACGGATCGATCAAGCTAAACGACCGGGAGGTTTCTGACTTACCCCCGGGAGAAAGGCTGGAGGAGGGTCTAATGCTCGGTTTCCAGCACCCGCCAAAAATCGAAGGTGTCAGAATAAGGCGGTTCCTGAACGACGTCCTGGAGAACCAGAATGGTTACGATAACCAGGAAGCCAGGGAAGAAGCGATAAGTTCCGCGGCCGATGCTCTCGGTTTTTCCGAAGCCGAGCTCGACCGGGGCATTAACGACGGTTTCTCCGGCGGGGAAAGGAAAAGGCTGGAATTGATGCAGGCCAGGCTGATTGAACCGGACTATCTCATACTTGACGAACCGGACAGCGGAATAGACGTGGACTCCCTCGATCTTATCTCCGAGCAGATAAATTACCTGCACGAGCGGGGGACCGCCATAATACTCATTACCCATTACGGGGATACGCTGTCGAACCTAAAGCTAAACGAGGTCGAAGTCCACGTATTCAAGGACGGAAAGATAGTCAAGTCCGGAGGCAGTTCTCTGGCGGACGAAATAGAAGAAAAGGGCTTCAACCGGATTTACGAGGAGTGTGGTTGCAATTAACACCAGCACCAGTACCATGAACGTTCCAGGCATCGAAAGACAGATAGAGGAGCTGACCGAGGGAAAGGACGAACCCGAGTGGGTCACGGAAGCTCGTTACAGGGGGATGCGCAAGTTCGAATCCGCACCATCTAAGGATCCAATAATTTCCGATCCACTTGACTTCATCGCCAAACGCGAGGAGACACCCGCGGACGATATAGAAAGCCTCGATGATCTGCCGGACGACACGAAAAACCTGCTGGACGAACTCGGAATAAGCGAAATGGAACAGAAAGCACTCCAGGGGTTAACCATCCAGGACGATACCGGAATGATCGACTCCTCCTTCCGGGAAAAATGGGAGAAGAGGGGCGTGATAATGGCCCCGATGGAAGAAGCAATACGGGAGTACCCGGAAGCACGGGAGAGGTTCATGCAGCTGTACGACCCGGGTGAAAGTAAACTTGCGGCCTACCATACCGCGGTATGGAACGGCGGTGTCTTCCTCTGGATCAAGGAAGGGGTAAAGGAAGAAATCCCGCTTCACCTTTTCTTTCTGATCCAGCAGGAGGCTCTGGCTCAGGCGCCGCACATAGTGATATTTGCCGAACCCCACAGCGAGATCAAGCTGATTGAGGGTTGTACGTCGCCAATTCTCTCCCGCCATTCGCTCCACCTGGACATGACGGAAGCCTACATTGGGGAAGGGGCAAAGGTCGACCTGACCGTCCTGCAAAACTGGCCGGAATACGTTCACACCCGCCCGACTCAAAGAGGGAAGATAGCGAAAAACGGCGAACTATCGATAACCTCCGTCGGTCTCGGACCGGGGAAGTCAAACATCACCGATCCCAGGTACTGGGTTGAGGACGGAGGCCGGGTCGAAATCAACAGCATCATTATGACGAAAGAGGATTCCCACGTCGATCTCGGCGGAAAGATCTACCTTGAAGGAGAAGGATCAACGGGTATCAACAACAGTAAAGCAGTCATAATGGACGAATCAAAAGTCATCACCCGCGGCACCATAAATGCCAGGAATTCCCGTACAAAAGGCCACATAAGCTGTGACGCCCTGGTCATGGAGGATGGAGCTTCCATGGAAACTTATCCGGGCCTCTCCTCTCAGGTCGACGACGCCGAACTTTCGCACGAAGCGGCGATCGGCAAAATCAAAGCAGAAGAGCTGTTTTACCTGATGAGCAGGGGACTTGACGAGGACGAAGCAACTCAGCTGATCGTTCAGGGCTTCATCGAGCCGGCGATCGAGGACCTGCCGGAGGAATACCTCTCGGAAATAAGGAAGATCATCGAACTATCAGTTCAGGGGGAAATGTAGCTGATAAGCAGGATATTCTACCCGGGAGATACCGTAAAACCCACCCCAAAGCGCACAGACGGGTACCTTAAACCCGGCCGGCCAAACTGAGGTAAAAAATTTTAACTTGACGGAAACCAGCCAACCCCGGATGGGACCCATGGAGCTGGTTCGTCACGTTTCGGCGCATAACTGGACTCCAAAAGACGGCGAGGAAGCTTGATAGGACACCGGAGGGTTTTTATAATTTGCGCAATATTAGGTTAACCTAAATTTAATTCAAAGCGGAGACAATGGCAAGTAAAAGCCTGGAAGATTATTTAGAAACCATCTACAACTCGCTCAACCGCCGGGGTCACGCCAGGACCAACGAAATTGCCGAAGACCTCGGGGTAAAAGCTCCTTCCGTCACGGAAATGTTCCAGAAGCTGGAAAGGGACGGCTACATAAACTACAGGAAGTACGAGGGTGTCACCCTGACCGACGAGGGTCGTGAGGTCGCGAAGGGGGTCTCGGAAGTACACGAAAACATGAGGAAGTTTCTGGAAATGCTGCAGGTATCAGAAGAACAGGCCGATGAGGATGCCTGCAAGGTAGAGCATACTTTGAGCGAGGAATCAATTACTCAGCTCAGCCGTTTTATCGAGTTCGTCGAGGGGTGTCCGGAGAACGAGGCCCGGTGGCTACAGCATTTTTGTTACTATTCGGAGCACGGGGAGTTTCCGGACGAGTGCTTTGAAGGAGAGCGAAAAAAAGAAAATAGCGAGGGTCAAACCTAACGATGACTTTGTCCAATTTGAATTCCAACCAAAGAGCCAGGGTAATCGGGATAACCGGTGGTTCCAAGCTGAGGCAGAAGCTGGCACTTCGGGGTATATCGGAAGGGGAAAACATCAAAGTCGTCTCAACCAGGGGCCCGGTAACGGTAAAGGTAAACGGCAATATAGTAACTATCGGCCGGGGCATGGCCCGAAAGGTAAAGGTGCGTCAGACTTGACCACAACAAGAACGAAGAAACTATCGGAACTGCAATACGGCCAGAAAGCCCTGATTACCGGAATTGAACCCGGATTGAAGCGAAGGCTTGTCTGCCGAGGAATTAGAGTCGGCAAGGAGATACGTATGGATACCAAACAACCGATAAACGGGCCGGTGGTCGTTACGATCGGTAAATCCACTACGTCACTCGGTCTGAACCTGGCAAAACAGATTACAGTTGAGGTGAAGGATGACGATTCTGCTGATGGGTCACCCTAACGTGGGGAAAAGTGCAGTATTTAACCGGCTTACCGGGGCAAATATAACCGAATCGAACTACCCGGGAACGACGGTGGATTATACTGAAGGTTTTGCCATGATAGACGGAGATGAGGCAAAAGTGATTGACGTCCCCGGTACATTCTCAACCGACCCAAAGGACGAGGCGGAGAAAGTTGCAATGGACATCCTGGAGGAGAACGAGGACGCAACTGTCGTCACAGTTCTCGACGCCACAAAGGTAGAACGGGGGCTCTACCTGGCTTTTGAGATCCTGGAAAAAGGCTACCCGCTCGTTATAGCGATCAACATGTGGGACGATGCGGAAAAACAGAACATAAAGATAGACGCCGAGGGACTGGAAAACGTTCTCGGAGTCCCGGTCGTTCCAACCGTGGCAATTAGCGGCGAAGGTATATCCGAACTGGTTAGCCGAATTCCGGAAGCCTCGGCGGTGGATGTAGAAGAACTAACGAAGCGAATAGAGGAGTTATAAGTGTGAAACTCGACACCGAAAAACGATGGGAACTGATAGATAAGGTCGCCCGGGAAACCGTGGAGTACGGGGCCGAGAAAACGACAATTACCACCGTACTAGCGGAATTAACGGTAAAACCTCTCACCGGGATTCCTTTTGCCGTCGCCGTCCTGTACGGTTTCTGGGCCTTCTTTAACGCATTTGCCGGTTTCTTTACCGATGGTTTTTTCGTCCCGCTTTTCGACGAGCACTGGTTACCGTGGCTCCAGCGGGTGTTTCCGCTTGAAGGTTCCTGGCTTTATTACGTATTCGTCGGGGAGCCGGGGGCTCAGAACTCCTTCGAGGCCTTTGGTATATTGACCAGCGGGCTTTTCGTGGCGCTGGGAGTCGTCTTTCCCGCAATAGTTGCATTTTACCTCGTTATCACGATACTGGAGGATTCCGGCTACATGCCCCGGCTGGCAGTCCTGGTTGATACGGTTCTCCATAAAATCGGTCTGCACGGCTTTGCAGTAGTACCGATGATCCTTTCGCTCGGCTGTAACGTGCCCGGCGTTGCCTCGACGCGAACCCTGGAAACGAAGAAACAGCGGTTTATGATGATGGTCCTCCTGTCCATATTTATTCCCTGCGGGGCCCAGATCGGCGTTATGCTTTCCCTGATTCCCGAGTACTTTGGTTACATCATGCTTTACCTCCTGGCCGGTTTCTTTCTCTTCGGCTACCTGCTGGATAGAATAATCCCCGGGAAGTCTCCGGAAATAATGACGGACGTACCGCCGTTCCGGTTACCGACCATCTCCAACGTAACGAGAAAGCTCGGCGTTAAAGTCAAGGGATTTCTGACGAACGCCATCCCCTTCGTCCTGCTCGGCGTCGGGCTGGTTAACCTCCTCTACCTGGGCGGCGTGATTTCCTGGTTATCAAACTTCCTTGCTCCGGTCATAACTGGCTGGTTTGGCGTGCCCAAGGAGACCGTCGCACCGCTGATTGCCGGATTTCTCCGGAAGGACCTCGCAGTGGCCCAGCTTACCGCAATTCAGATGTCTAACTTCCAGCTGATTACCTCCGTAGTACTGATTTCCATTTACTTCCCCTGTATAGCGACGTTCTCGATGATTATCAAGGAAGGCAGGCGGAGCGGCGGCGTGATAAAGGTGCTCGGCGGCAGCTTGCTGACTCTGGGAGCCGTCGTATTTCTCTGGGGCGGCCTGCTCCACCTGATCGGAATACTTCTGGGGGTGGCATAAAGTGTCAAAAAGAACTTTTTCCTCCTTGCTTGCTCTTATGGGAGTTTTGACGGTAATTCCCGGCTTGCTCGGGATTATGCTCTCCCTGACGGGCACAAGTTTCACCTGGGGTATAATTACGTTTGCCGGTGAATTCGTCCTCTGGCGTGGCCTGATCCTGACCGCTGCCGGCGCCCTGTTTCTGGTCGCGATCAACGAGGCTAACCCGGTACAAAAACGGGCCCAGGCGGTTCTGGCGAGCCTAATGATCTGGATCGTCGGGGGAATGGAAATTCTTTCGATTGTATTGAGTTCGGTACCCGGCGAAGGCGCAAGATGGCTAACCACGCTTGAGGGTTTCATCGCAAGCTATCAGGAACCGGTAATTCCATCCATACTCTTACTGCCCATCACGCTGGGATTGGTTCTGTTCATCTATCTGGATGGGGGTAAAAATGAAGGAAAAGAATAAACTGCTGACGCTGCTGCAAGAAGGGAAGACGCTGGACGAGTTGACCGACCTGTTGGGAATGAGAAAGCCGACTATAAGGGCCATGGTGGAGCAACTGGCCCACGAAGGCTTCCTCCAGGACGCAAACTGTGAATCGGACTGTAATTTTTGCCCGTACAGCGGTACCTGTGGTGGTTCATCCGGCCGGGAAAAACTTTACGTGGTAAACGATGAGGAGGAAGAGGTATGATTTCGCAGGAACTGTTGGACGTGACCGCAGCCGACCTGCAAGGGAAGAAGGTCTCGGATCTACGTATCGGCCTGGGCTACACGGCAGTCAGGCTTGATTCCGACGAAACGGGGCTGGCGGCCACGCTGCGATACGACTTGCCGCGGGGCTGTAGCTTGCTCGATAGAGCCGGAAACTTCGAGGGCACGGATGCGGCGGCCGCCGCCGAACTGCTGACGCGCCCGGATCCGCTGCTCGCCGCTATCGGCCTTGCAACCATCAATGCAGTACTGAACCGGAACCAGGAGAGTAACACGGACTCACCGCTTGAGGCGCTCGCGATATCGGCCGGGGATTCGGTCGGCATGGTCGGGAACTTTGCCCCGCTGATGGATCCGATCAAGCAAAGAACCGAAGAACTTTACGTGTTCGAACGGGAGCCCTCTCCGGGAGAAGAAATCTACCCCGACTGGGCCGTGAACTCCCTTCTGCCCGAACGCGACGTCGCAATAATTTCCTCAACCACCCTGATGAACGGGACGCTGGAACACCTGCTCGAGTTATCGCCGGAACGAACTGCCTTGCTCGGCCCATCCACTCCGATGACCGGATTGCTCAAGGACTACGGCGTCTCTCACCTATTCGGGTCAATTGTCAAAAAGCCAAAAGAGATTATTGATATAGTATCTCAGGCCGGGGGCACGCGGAACTTCGGCGAGGCAGTGAAAAAAATAAACCTAGAACTCTGACCGAAACGGGCCAGGTTGATCTCGGTTTAAAATACAGCCCGAAAAAATTAAGCTTACCCTGGTAACTGCAAAAAATAATTCTACCTTAAAAACATGTTCCGTAAGCTTGTACTTCAATACTAGCATCGTAACAACGGACTGGTGAAATAATACCAAAAAAAGGGAGCGGTGATTCTTCCGAATGAACCAAGAAAACTGGAGCAGCTTAACCCCGGATGACGTATTCGACAAGCTGTCGACCTCTCCCGACGGGCTCTCCGAGGAAGAGGCAAAATCGCGGCTGGAGAAGCACGGCAAAAACGAGCTCGAAGAAGGAGAAGAAGTCTCACCCTTAAAACTTCTCCTGGAACAGTTTTCGGACTTCCTGATCCTGATTCTTCTGGTGGCTGCCACGCTCTCCCTGGTCCTGGGTCATCAGGTGGACTTTTACCTGATAATTTCTATAGTCATCGGAAACGGTATCTTTGGCTTTATCCAGGACTGGAAAGCCGAGCAATCCATTCGGGCCCTCAAGGAAATGGCTTCACCGGATGCCACTGTATTCCGGGACGGTCGGGCGAAAGAAGTTCCCCGAGAGGAAGTAGTCCCCGGGGACGTGATAGCGCTGGAGCAGGGATCGGCGGTTCCGGCGGACGCCCGGTTGATCGAGGAGGAAAGCCTGAAGGTGGACGAATCTGCATTGACCGGGGAAAGCGAACCGGTAAAAAAGAACCTGGGCGCCGTGGAAGCCGGAACAGATCTGGCGGAGAAGACCGATCTGGTCTTCAAACAAACTAACGTGGTCCGCGGAAGAGGCAAGGCGATCGTCGTCTCGACCGGCATGGACACGGAAATCGGCAAGGTCGCCCAGAAACTGCAGGAAGTCGAAAAGGAGCTTACGCCGTTCCAGAAGGAAGTAAATAAGCTGGGCAAACGACTCGGGATCATCCTGCTGGCCATTTCTGCCCTGATCATCCCGATTTCCGTTCTCATCCACGGGGTCGGCTGGTTAAACGCCTTCCTTACCGCCGTGGCGCTGGCAGTTGCCGCCATACCGGAAGGTTTACCGGCCGTGGTCACGCTTGCCCTGGCCATGGGAACGAGAAAGATGGTGGATAGAAACGTACTGACCCGGCGGCTGACCGCGGTAGAATCCCTCGGCTCCGTCGATACGATCTGCACCGACAAGACGGGAACGTTAACCGAGAACGAAATGACGGTGCGTGAAGTATACGCCGGCGGCAGACAGCAGGAACTATCCGGTCTCTCGGTAAAACCGGACGGAAATGCCGTTTCCGGGGAAGCGAGCGAAGAAGAGCTGATTCTCCGGGCCGGCGCTCTCTGCAACGACGCCGAGGTCAGGGAAGACGGCAACCGCGGCGATCCCACCGAAGTAGCGCTGCTTAAGTCGGCGGAGGCAGCCGGCCTGGACACGGAAAGGCTAAATTCGGAGCACGAGCGCGTCCGTGAGATCCCGTTCTCCTCCGAGCGGAAGAGGATGACTACCGTTCACAGGCAGGACGGTCAACTGACTGCCTACTCCAAGGGCGCACCGGAAATCATCCTGGAGAGGAGCGACAGCTACCGGGAGGGCGGTGAGGTCAAACCGCTGAACGAAGAAAAGCGGGAGGAACTACGGAACAGGATAGACGGGATGGCGGAAGACGCCCTGCGAGTGCTGGCCTTCGCCACCAAAAAGCTGGACGGCGAGGATCCGAAGGGTAAAAGCGAGGAGGAGCTCGAATCGGGTCTGACTTTCCTCGGGCTGCAGGGAATGCTGGATCCGCCGAGAGAAGAAGTAAAGGACGCCATATCCGCCTGCAGGCACGCCGGGATCAGGACCGTCATGGTTACCGGGGACAACGCCCTAACGGCTAAAGCAATTGGGAGAAAACTCGGCTTTACCGGTGAGGTAGTCACCGGAAGCGAGCTGGACGAGCTATCGGAGGACCAGCTCCGGGAAAGGATACCGGAGGCGGATATCTACGCCCGGGTTTCTCCCTCACATAAACTCAAGATACTCAACTTGATCAAGGAGAAGGAGGGACAGGTCGTGGCGATGACCGGTGACGGCGTAAACGATGCCCCTTCCCTCAAACGGTCCGACGTCGGGGTGGCCATGGGAATACGGGGTACTGACGTCGCCAAACAGGCATCGGACATAGTACTGCTCGACGACAACTTCGCTTCGATCAAGGAAGCAGTTTCCGAGGGGCGGGCGATATTCGACAACATCAGGAAGTTCGTTTCGCTTCTGCTCTCAGGAAACCTGGCGGAGGTCCTCTCGGTGTTCATCGCGTCGTTGATCGGATTGGGATTACCGCTAACCGCGCCGATGCTGCTCTGGGTTAACCTGCTGACCGACGGTCTCCCGGCAGTGGCCCTGGGAGCTGACGGCAAATCCGAGGGGATAATGGACAGGCAACCCCGAAAGAAAGGTGAGGGAGTAATCAACAACCACATGATCTACGTGATCCTCGGTATCGGGCTCAGCCTCACTACCCTGATCCTGTTCTCCTTCAACCACTTTCTCCCTAACATGGAGCTGGCGAGAACTGTAGCGTTTACGGAGCTGGTACTGATCGAACTGGTCGAAATATGGCCGATCCGCAAGATATTTGGCCAGCCGATCAAGCGAAATAACTGGCTTAGACTGGCGGTGGTTTCTTCGATCCTGCTCCAGTTCGTCGTCATCTACAGCCCCTTAAATAGTTTCTTTGGGCTCGTTCCACTGGGACTTCACGCCTGGCTGGTGGTCCTGGCGGCCGTACTTATATTCGGCCTGTTTATCTGGCTCTACGTCAAGTTCGGAGAAGAGGTACTTGGCCTGAAAAACTGAGCCTCAGACCAGTTTTTTTCGATATCTCCTCAAAGGTTCCCCCGGAATCCAGGGACGAGACGGTTCCGGGGATTTTTCTTTAAATATCCTTTACACTTTCTTCATATACCTCAGTTAAGGTATAATTAGCACAACCAACCAAGAAAAAAGAGGGGGTAATCACCCATGTACAGGAAAACCACCAGCAGGTTTTCGCTCGTGTTTGTAGTTCTGCTGTCAATTGGATTGATCGGGAGCGGCGCGCTGGCAGTAACCGGACAGGAAACGGATCCCGCTGCCTCCCAGCAAACGGCAATTACGAAGGCAGCTGAGAAAGTCGGTCCGGCAGTGGCTAGAGTTGAAGTAACCAAATCGATATCCCAGAGAGCACCTTCCAGCTTTTTCAACGATCCCTTTTTCCGATACTTCTTCGGTGAACCACCGCAGGGGGAGGAACGACAGGTCGAGTCACTTGGTTCCGGCTTTGCCATAAGCTGGCAGGGAAAAAAGTACGTGCTGACTAATGAACACGTGGTCGCCGACGCACAGGAAATAAAACTCGTCTTTAAGGACGGACAAACCTACAGGGCGGAAGTGATTGGCAAGGACGCACTGATCGACATAGCAGTTCTCGAGATTACCGAAAACGGTGACCTGGCCGAAATCCCCACGGTAGAACTCGGCAACCCGGAGGAAACTCCCATCGGTGGCTGGGTAGTTGCAATCGGTAACCCGGAAGGCTTTGAGAATACCGTAACCGCTGGAGTTCTCAGTGCCAGAAATCGCACGATCCCGAAACCGAATAGCGACGAGAGCTACCAGAACTTGCTCCAGACAGACGCGTCCATCAACCCGGGAAACTCCGGCGGCCCTCTTGTTAATACAAACGGCGAAGTCATCGGAATAAACACGGCAATAATAAGACAGAACAGGCAGGGTGTTCCGTTGACCGGACTAAACTTCGCCGTGTCCATAGATTCAGTTCAAAAGGTACTACCGGAACTGGTAAGCGAAGGCGAAGTCACCCGGGCCTGGCTGGGAGTCTGGTTCCAGAGCGTTACACCAGAGATGGGAGAGAAATTCGGTCTGGAAAACGGAAACGGCGTCCTGCTTTCGGAGGTAATCAAGGATTCACCGGCTGACCAGGCAGGCTTGCAGGCCGGAGATATCATAATAGCTCTGAACGGGAACGAAATCGCCGGAAGTTCAGAATTCCAGCAGGAAATAATGTACCGCGACGTCGGCGAAAAAATCGACCTAACCCTGATCCGGGAAGGAAACCGGGAGACGATAACGGTAACCCTCGGAAAACGAAGCGAAGACGGGGTAGAAGCCGAGACGGAAACCGACACTTACACGGACCAGGACTTCGGCTTTACTCTCAAGGAAAATTCAACCCAGCTCAGGGAAGAATACGAACTTTCGGTCGAATCAGGTCTCGTGATCACCGAAATGGAGGGAAGCGGCAACGTCGAAGGAGTTCAGGCCGGAGACGTCCTGCTTCAGGCCGGAAAGAATAACGTTAATCTGGTCACCCTGAGTTCGATAGAAGACTGGAAGTCCGTAACCGAAGATCTCGGCGAAAACGAAACCTTGCTCGTTCGGGTGATCCGCGGGGATAGCTACAGGTGGATGACTTTAACCCCGTAACTTTAGCTCAACATAACGGGAAGTCCGGGTATAATTCCGGGCTTCCCGAACCTATCATTACTTAATAAAATGAAAAGAACCATACTAGTAGTGGACGATGACGAGGACCTGGTCGACCTGTTGAAGAACTACCTGGAAAAGGACGGTTACAAGGTGTTAACTGCTTACGACGGCCAGGCAGCACTCAACCTCTTCCGGTTGAGGGACGTTGATCTGATAGTACTCGACTTGATGTTACCCAAGGTCAGCGGGTTGAACGTCTGTCGGGGCGTGCGAAACGAATCCCAGACGCCGATAATAATGCTTACGGCGAAGTCGGAGGAGGAAGATAGAATTAAGGGGCTCGACCTTGGAGCGGACGATTACGTAACCAAACCCTTCAGCCCGGGAGAACTCCTGGCTCGGATAAGAGCAGTGCTGCGCCGGGCCTCGGAAGAGGGGCCCCGGGAGGTCAGCCACGGGAACTTAACGGTAAACTTTGAATCCCACAAAGTTCTGCTCGACGGAGAAGAGGTCGACCTGACGCCAACCGAGTTCGACATCCTCTCCACCCTGGTAAAACAGCCCCGGCGTGTTTTTTCTCGACCCGACCTGATCCACGCCGCTCTCGGCTACGGCTACGAGGGGTTTGAAAGAACGATAGACGTTCATATAAAGAACATCCGCAAAAAAATAGAGCCAGATACTGATGACCCGAAGTACATCAAGACGGAACACGGCGTAGGCTACAAGTTTGCGCCCCCAACTTCCGACGATCAGCTAGAGGAAAATGTTCAGTAGTTTAAGAATTAAGCTTCTGGCCAGTTTCTTTCTCGTCATCGCCGTCGCGGTCGGGACCATATCCTACATTGCCTCCAATACAGCCATCAACCAATTTGACCGCTACGTCAGCCGGGACCAGGCCGAACGCTACCAGAGGCTCGCGCTGACCTTCTCCAACTACTACCGCTACAACGGAAGCTGGGAGGGAGTATCCAGCCTGACCGACAACATCGCGGAAGTCTACAGCGAGAGGATTTTACTCACCGATTCGGACGGAAAGGTAATCAGCGACACGGAAGGGGAACTAGTTGACTCAACCGTTTCCGGCGACTGGTCGAACAAAACGGTAACCATTAACCTGGGAGATTACCCGGTGGGAAAAATATTCATCAAGACGAGGAAGCGGTCGCCGCTGCAAAACACTTTCATTAACTCAGTCAACAAATCCGTAGTGACCGGGGGGCTAATCGCCGGTTTGACCGGAATCGTCCTCGCGGTACTCTTTTCCCGGAACATATTGAAGCCGGTAAGGGAGTTAACTAGGGCAACAAACGAGATGAAAGAAGGCGACCTCGACCAGCGAGTCGATACTTCCTCGGGCGGAGAAATAGGCAAACTCGGCGAGGCCTTCAACTCACTGGCCAAAAGGCTAAAACAGCAGAAAAAACTGAGAGAGGAAATGGTGAGTGACGTCGCCCACGAACTCCGCAACCCACTCTCGAATATTCAGGGTTACCTGGAGGGCCTGAAGGAAGGCATGGTGGAACCGAGCGAGAAAGTCTTTGAATCCCTGCACCAGCAATCACTGGTCCTGAAGAGGCTCGTAAACGACCTGAGGGACGTCAACCGGGCACGGGCGGGTCAGCTGGAGCTCGACGAGAAAAGCGTGGTTCTCGAAGACATTATCGGCAGGGAGGTCAAGGCGGCAAAAAATTCGGCGGAACGAGAGGGAATCGCCATCGAAAAGGACCTCGGCGAACCGACGCTTATCGAAGCCGACCCGGAAAGAGTATCTCAGGTCATCCGAAACCTGCTGGATAACGCAATAACCCATACTCCGTCCGGCGGGGAAATTGAGGTTTCCGTATCGAAAGACTCCGGCGAGGCAAAGACCGTGGTCTCGGACGACGGGAGCGGAATTCCGGAAGAGGAATTACCGCACATCTTTGACAGGTTCTATCGCGTCGACAAATCAAGGTCCCGCGGCACCGGCGGTACCGGGCTGGGGTTGACCATTGCAAAAGAAATAGTCGAATCCCATGGCGGGACCATCACGGTGGAAAGCGAAGTCGGTGAGGGAACGAGGTTCGAATTTAGCCTGCCAACCAAAAGCCGGGAGCAGTAAAACCAGCCATCGCCTGCATGAACCCGAGGAATTCTGGATTCTCACCAGCTCGACTACTTAAATATTTCTTAAACGAGGGGTTGACTAAAAGGGGGGAATTGGGTAAACTTTTTCTGCGTTAGCAGTCGTTAGCCAAGAGTGCTAATTAAGGTTATTCAACACAATATTCACAACAATTAAAAAGAGAGGAGGTAAGCAGCATGGATATCAAACCATTAGGAAGAAGAGTACTGGTACAGGAAGTCGAAGAAGAGGAAGAGGAAGAAGAAGTTACCGAAGGAGGCATAGTCCTTCCGGACAGTGCCAAGTCCGACGACAATTACATCAAGGCCGAGGTACTGGCAGTAGGTACGGACGACAAAATTGAGGTAGACGTTGGGGACGAAGTTATACTTTCCAGCTACTCCGGCACGGAAATAGAAGTTGACGGGGAAGAGCTGAAAATTATTAAGAACAACGACATTCTCGCCAAGATCGAATAACCAAATTCAGGAGGTCAATAAAAAATGGCAAAAGAAGTAAAATTTCACGAGGACGCACGAAGAGCACTGCAGGAAGGGGTTAACCAGCTTGCTGACGCAGTAAGGATCACTCTTGGTCCGAGGGGAAGAAACGTAATACTTGACCAGGACTTTGGTGCTCCCGACATCACCAATGACGGTGTAACCATAGCGGAAGAACAGGAATACAAGGACAAGTTCGAGAACATGGGCGCCCAGCTAGTCAAAGAGGTAGCCAGCGAGACCAACGACGCGGCCGGTGACGGAACTACCACGGCCACGATTCTTGCTCACGCCATTCTTGAAGAAGGTTTCAAGAACGTCGCCGCAGGCGCTAACCCGGAATACCTGAAGCAGGGCATCAAGAGAGGTACGGAAAAGATAGTCGAGGAACTCAAGGACAAGAGTAGAGAGCTTTCCGACAAGGAAGAAACCGCACAGGTAGCCACCATCTCCTCCGACGACGAGGAAATCGGTCAGATTATTGCCGATACCATGGAAGAAGCCGGTGAAGACGGAGTAATAACTGTTGAGGAATCCGAGGGTATCGAGACTTACTACGAACTGGTAGAAGGTATGCAGTTTGACCGGGAATACCTCTCACCCTACTTCGTTACCGATTCCGAGAACATGGAAGTAGACCTCGAGGACCCGTACATCCTTATCACCGATCAGGAAATAAAGAACGCACAGGACTTCGTACCGGTTCTCGAAAAGATCGCTCAGACTGGCGATCCTCTGCTCGTTATAGCGGACGACGTGGACGGCGAAGCACTGACCACGATGGTCATCAACAAGATCAAGGGAACGCTGGACAGTGTCGCAGTCAAGGCACCTGGCTTCGGTGACCGCAGGGACGAGCAGCTGGAAGACATTGCCACGTTAACCGACGGTCAGCTCATAGCTGAGGACCTCGGAATGGACGTCAGTGACTGCACCGTAGACATGTTAGGTAAGGCCGAAAGGGTCAGAGTTACCGACGAAGACACCACCATCATCGGTGGCAAGGGCTCAGCCGAAGCGATCAAAGGCAGGGTCGACAAAATAGATAACCAGATAGCCGCCAGTGACTCCGACTACGACAGGGAAAAACTTGAAGAAAGGAAAGCCAAGTTGGTCGGCGGAATTGCCGTAATCAAAGTCGGTGCTGCAACCGAAACCGAACTAGACGAAAGGAAAACCAGGATGGAGGACGCACTGGAAGCAACGCAGGCCGCGGTTGACGAAGGCATCCTGCCCGGTGGCGGAATTACGCTGCTGAGAGCTGCCGAGAAGATAGACGAACTCGACCTCGAGGGAGACAAGGCAGTAGGCGCAAAGATACTGAAGAAGGCAGTCAAGGAACCCGTCAAGCAGCTGGCCAGCAATGCCGGTCACGAAGGATCAATCATTGCGGAACGCCTGCTTGAGAAGGACGAGGGCATCGGATTCGACGTCGTAACAGAGGAATACACTAACATGGTCGATGCAGGAATCATCGATCCGACCATGGTTACGAGATCCGCAATCCAGAACGCTGCTTCGGTAGCCAGCATGCTGCTGTCTACGGACGCGCTGGTAGTCGACGAAGAAGATGACGACGACGAAGGTGGCGCAGCCGGCGGCGGTGCTCCCGGCGGCGGCGGAATGCCCGGCGGCGGCGGAATGCCCGGCGGCGGCGGAATGCCCGGCGGAATGGGAATGTAACTCGTACTCGATTACGAAGACATCAATCCCGCAGCGGGAAACCCCCGCTGCGGGTTTTTTTATTT
>CAZNVA010000018.1:0-14912 GCA_964576335.1 uncultured Thermotogae bacterium
GATAAATTGTAAAAAACAGCACAAGTCGCTAAAATCTTTAACTGGAATATGGTTTACTGGAAAATCTAAAGGAGGGGGAAGATGTCAATCTTGGTTGATGATTCCACGAAAGTCTTAGTTCAGGGAATCACCGGTGGCGAAGGCAGGTTTCATGGCGGGAGGATGCAGGAATACGGAACGAATGTAGTGGCCGGTGTAACTCCCGGCAAGGGGGAAGAAAAGGTCCATGGAATACCTGTTTACGATAGCGTCAGACAGGCGGTTGCTAACCATCATATAGATGCTTCGGTAATATTTGTCCCCGCCAAATTTGCCAGTGACGCCGTGCTCGAGGCGGCAAATAACGGGATAGAGACGATAGTCTGTATTACGGAAAACATACCCGTCCATGACATGGTCGAGGTCTACCACTACGTAAAACATTTTACGGACTCACGATTGATCGGGCCCAATTGCCCCGGAGTTATCTCTCCTGGAAAGAGCAAGCTGGGTATCATGCCGGGAGACGTTTTTGACCGGGGCAGCGTCGGAATCGTCTCCCGGAGCGGTACTCTGACCTACGAAATATCTTCCGAGCTCACGGACCGGAACCTGGGTCAATCTACCGTCGTCGGAATCGGGGGAGACAGGATAGTCGGAACCGGTTTTGTTGAAGTAGTGTCACTGTTTGACGAGGACCCGGATTCGGACCTTATCGTTCTGGTCGGGGAAATCGGCGGCTCGGACGAGGAGCAGGCTGCCGAGTTTATTTCGGAGAACGTGACCACACCGGCCATTGCATACATCGCCGGCTTTAATGCTCCCAGGGGGAAAAGAATGGGTCATGCCGGTGCTATCGTGTCCGGGGAAGAAGGTACTGCCGAAACCAAAGCGGAAACACTGGAAGGGGCAGGAGTTCCGGTGGGGCGCAGTCCGGCCGAACTTGGCGAACTGGCGTTAGACGCAATGGGTAGTAGATAACGGCTCGAAAGTAATAACCCGTTGTAATCGGTGGTGTGTTAAGCAGTAGCCTTTTTGTTTATGATTTCTTCCGCTCCTTCTTCGAGCGAACCCCCGGTCGGGATACCGTTTTTCCTGAGTATTTTGACTCCTTCTTTCTCGTTGGTGCCCGTTAGCCTGACCACGAGCGGGTACTCGGACTCCGCGCTTTCCAGAGCCCCCACTATCCCCGAGGCGATCTCATCACACCTGGTGATGCCCCCAAAAATATTCACGAAAACCCCTGCCAGACCCTCCTTGGCGGTCACGATTTCGTACGCTTTCTGCATCAGGTCGGCGTTTGCTCCTCCACCGACGTCCAGGAAGTTGGCGGGATTACCGCCCTTCTGGCTGAGTACGTCCAGGGTAGACATTACCAGTCCGGCGCCGTTTCCGATAACGCCGATATCTCCGTCTAGTTCGACGTACTGAAGTCCTGCTGCTTCAGCTTCCTTCTCTAATGGGGTTTTATTGCCTTCCTCCACTCCGTCGGGTAGCAGCTCTTCAATTTTTTTCATTGCTCGAGAGTCATCATCTATTTTGAGCTTGGAATCGAGGGCGGTAAGTTCTCCCTCTTCCGTCAGGGCGACCGGGTTGATCTCCACCAGAGTCGCGCCAAAGTCCTCGTAAACCCGGTAGAGTTTTTCGATTAAACTGTAGAACTCCCTGAAATTTTCCTCCTTTACGTCGGCTCGGTAGAGGAGTTCGCGAATCATGTAAGGCTGCAGCCCAATTACCGGGTCGGGAGTTACTTCGTAAATCGCTTCCGGGTTGTTGGCCGCTACCTCTTCGATATCGACACCGCCCTCCGGGGAAAAAATCACCACCGGACCCTTTCTCTCCCTGTCCAGCAACACGGAAACGTAGTATTCCCGCTTTATTTCTACCGGTTCAACCAGCAAAACCCTGTCCACAGTTTTCCCTTTTAGGCTGGAACCAAGTAGTGCCTCCGCCGACGCGCGGGCTTCCTCCGGGTTATCCACCACTTTTATGCCGCCGGCTTTCCCCCTGCCGCCGACCGGAACCTGTGCCTTTACTACCGCCCGTCCGTTTAGTTCTGCGCTGGCTATCCTGTACGCTTCTTCGCCGGATTTTGCTACGCTACCGGCTGGCATTGCAATACCGGCTTCCGCTAGCAAACTTCTACCCTGGTATTCTAGTAACCTCATGATACCCCCTCTTTAAGATCTTTGCGCTAAACTCCTTAAAATAATAAACCAATCAACGGTTGCAGGACAAAGTAACCGAAAGCCGTGACGATAACCAGAGCGATCAGGTTCAAGCCGAACCCGTTTTTCACCATCTGTGGAATTGATACGTGGCCGGTACCGAATACTATTGCGTTGGGTGGCGTGGCCACGGGTAACATAAAGGCCCCGGATATACCGAGTATCGCCGGGATTGCAAGTACCAGAAACTCGATTCCCATTGCCGAAGCCAGCGGGACCAGAACGGGCAGCATCATCGCGGCCGTTCCGGTATTGGACGTTAACTGGGTTATAGTTACCATCAGCGCGATGACGAGCAGCAAGAAGAGAAACAGAGGCAGGTGAGTAAACCAGTCCAGCCTTCCGGCAAGCCAGTTTGCCAGCCCGCTTTCCTCGATCCCTTTGGCCAGCGCTAAACCACCGCCGAAGAGGATCAGCGTCCCCCAGGGAATTTTGACCGCCCACTCCCAATCGAGGGTGAACTCGCCCTCATCGAGGTCGACCGGAATCATAAAAAGCAGGAGGGCCATGGTCATTCCGATCGTGGCATCGCCGACCATCGGTAGGTACGGTGTAATCAAGAAGCTTCTGATGATCCAGAGAAATGCGGTGAGAGCAAAAACGGTAAGAACTCTCTTCTCTCCTTTACCCATGGGGCCAAGTTCTTCAATTTTTTCTTCTATCAGGTCGCCCCCGCCGGGGATGGTTTCAAGGTGGATCGGGCTGCTTACGTTCGTCAGGTACCACCAGGCCAGCGGCAATAAGATCACGACTATTGGGATACCGACCAGCATCCAATTCAAGAAAGAGATTTCCTGCCCCATGTTATTTTCCATAAATGCTACAAGTAGGGCGTTAGGGGGAGTTCCAATTATCGTTCCCATTCCACCGATGTTACATGCGTAGGCGATTCCAAGCATCAGGGCCACGCCAAAATTCGTCGTAAGCTGGGCCTTTCCGGAAGTCTTTTCTTCGCTGGCTTTTGTTACAAAGGAAACTACTGCCAGACCGACCGTGGCCATCATCATGGTCGTGGCGGTATTGGACACCCACATGGACAGGAAGCCGCTGGCGACCATAAAACCGAGTATTATTCTCTTCGGGCCCGTTCCAATTGCCTTTATGATGTAAAGGGCGATGCGGCGGTGTAATTTCCATTTCTGCATGGCAACCGCGATCAGAAAACCGGACATAAATAGAAATATCAACCGGTGGCCGTACTGAGAAGAAACCTCGCTCGAACTCATGATCCCGAATGCAGGGAAGAGTACGAGGGGCAAAATCGAAACCGCAGCAATCGGCAGGGCTTCTGATACCCACCAGGTCGCCATCAAAGCTGCAATTGCCAGCGTGCGCTTTGCTTCCGGACTATGGATTTTGACCGGAAGGAGCAGTATAACTACGAAAAACAGTAAACCAAGAACCAGCCCAACTCGCTGTCGCGTATCGTAACTATCGGAGGATTCGTTATCTTTCAGCAAGAGTAATTATCACCGTGTTTTCGTGGACTCAGGTCTTCAAAGTCTGTCAGTTTGCTATAATATATTGAGGGGAGCAAGTCTCACCGTCAACCGTAATTAACCACCTCTTATGGCTAACATTAAGTGTTTCCAGGATTCGGATCCCTCAATTTCTTACCTCCGGGTGCTGGTATCAGTCGTCGGTTGATTAAAGGGTCTCCAGTTCTCGAGCCAGGTTCCGATCGACTTCCTCGGAGATATCCCGGTGGATAGATTCGCCCGTCGAATCCATAGTAACGAGCAGCGGACCGAACTCGACTACTTCCAGCAACCAAACTGCTTCCGGGACCCCGAGTTCTTCCAGGAAGAAGACGTCGAGTACTCTGTCGACGGAACCCGCCATGAGAGAACCGGCGCCGCCGGTGAACTGGGCGTAGACACCGCCGTGTTTCTCCAGAGCTGTCGAAGTTTCCTCTCCCATGCCACCCTTTCCGATAAATATCTTTGTCCCAAACTCCTCCATAAAGTCCGGCTCAAAGATTTCCATCCTGATGCTCGTGGTCGGTCCGGCCGAAACGACCTCCCATTCACCGTCAACCTCTTTCATTACCGGTCCACAGTGAAAACAGGGGTACAGGGATGGGTCGAATGGCGGTTCGCTTCGCTCTTCGGCCATTCCGAGTAGCTTCTCGTGTGCGGCGTCGCGGGCGGTAAATATCCTTCCGGTTACCTTGAATGGTTCATTGACTCTCAGCTCCTTCACCTTTTCCGGGTCAAGCGGAGTCTGCAGAACTTTCATTCTCCCACCTCCCTGACCTCCCCTGACGGCGTCAGCTTTAACGATACCCGCCTGTTGGCCCAGCACTGTGGGGTTATCCCCACGGGAAACGATGCCGGGTGCCTGTAATCGTACTCTATCTTGACGTCCAGAACAGTGGTCTCACCGCCTACTCCCATCGGCCCGACGCCCAGGTTATTGGCCCGTTCTTTCAATTCTTCCTCCAGTTCGGCTACCTCGCTTTCTTCGTGGCGTTTACCTACCGGACGCAGCAGGGATTCTTTTGCCAGCTCCATTGAAATGGAGGCGGATCCCCCTATTCCGACGCCCAGAATGGTCGGCGGACAGGGCTTACCTTCCATTGAAGCAACCCGCTTGAGAACAATTTCCTTGACACCTTTGATCCCCCGGCCCGGGGTCATCATGGTAAGCTGACTCATGTTCGTACTGCCGCCCCCTTTGGGTAGATAGGTTAGCTCTAAATCCACGCCCTCGACCAGGGACCAGTTTATCCAGGGGATTGATTTACCCGTATTGTCTCCCGGGTTCTTTCCCGAGAAGGGGTGGACGGTATTCGGACGGATAGGGACCTCTTCTGTAGCACGTTGAACCGCCTTCTTTAAGCCTAGTTTAACCGAGTCGAGTTCGTTTATTCCCGGGTAATCTGCCCCAACCCTCACGTAGAAAGTCGGCGTCCCGGTATCCTGACATATCGGCACTTCGTCCCTTTCCCCGATCTCCACGGATTCCAGCATCGCGTCAAACTGGACGCTGGCGGCTTTGCCCTCTCTTTTTTTGGCTTCCTGCAAAGCGGAAAGCGTTGGCCCGGGGAGCGTCGTTACTGCTTTTTTTATCGGCTCAACCAGATCCTGCGCGAGTTCATTCGGGTTCATTGTCGTCACCTCGTATTTTCTCTGGACGTTTTCGAGTTTCCCCGCCTATTCCGGTGGCTCTTCTATCAGTCCTTCCTCCATGGCTTTCTGGGTCCATTCTCTCGCCTTCTCGATTCTTGACCGCGCTTTTTCCGCCAGCTCATCTTCGGAGAGCTCGTTTCTTGCAATGCCCTGTTCGATTGCCTTTTTCCCCACGGCCACTGCCTGGTTGATGAATACCTCCCACTCGTCCATGTTCGGTACGACGTAGTCCTCGCTCAAACCCTTTTCTTCGGCGGTATCGGCAATTGCGTGGGCTGCAGCGATGGCCATTTCGTCGGTTATCGTTTTCGCGTTTACGTCCAGAGTACCGCGGAATATTCCCGGAAAACCGATCGAGTTGTTTATCTGGTTCGGAAAGTCCGAGCGGCCGGTGCCGACGATCCTTGCCCCGGCTTCTTTCGCCTTCCAGGGCCATATCTCCGGTATCGGGTTGGCGACGACGAATACTACCGCGTCTTCGTTCATTCTTTCAATCCACTCCTGCTTTATCGTGTCCGGTCCCGGCGCGGAAGCGGCAACCAGCACGTCGGTATCACGGATGGCTTCCTCCAGCCCCCCGGTCCTGCCTTCGCCGTTGGTTTTACGGGCTAGCTCCTGTTTATATGAATTGTTTTCTTTGTCGTCCCTGAGGTCTTCCCGGTTTTCGTGCAGTATCCCCGTGCTGTCAGCCATGATTACGTTTTCCGGGGGTACGCCGGCGTTAAACATTACTCTGGTCAATGCTACGTTGGCGGAGCCGGCGCCGATTATTGCATATCGTACGTCCTCCATGTCCTTATCCACTATTTTGAGGGAATTGATTATCCCCGCGAGTTCGATGGAAGCGGTGCCCTGCTGGTCGTCGTGCCAGACGGGAATGCTCATCTCTTCCCTCAGCCGCTTGAGGATTTCAAAGCACTTCGGTTTTGCTATATCTTCCAGGTTTATTCCGCCGAACGTGGGTTCGAGGATCTTGACAGTCCTGATTATTTCATCCGGGTCCTCTGTATCCAGGGTGATCGGAAAGGCGTCTATACCGCCGAGGTATTTGAACAAAAGGGCCTTGCCCTCCATTACCGGTAACCCGGCTTCGGGGCCGATGTTCCCGAGACCCAGGACCCGTGAGCCGTCGGAGACGACGGCAACCATGTTTGACTTGTTCGTGTGCTCGAAGACCTTATCCGGGTTTTCGTCTATCTCCCGACAGGGTTCGGCAACTCCCGGTGTATACCAGATACCGAAGTCATCGAAACTTCGGATGGCGCACTTTGGATTGGTCTGAATTTTCCCCTGGTAGAAGGGATGTAGCCTGAGTGCATCCTTACCGGGCTTTTCCGCCTTTTTCAGCAGCTCCTCCTCGCTGATTTCTTTCTCCATGTTTAATCCTCCTTTTTGTTGTTTTTACGTAAATAGGGACCGAGCGGCGATCATATCACCTCCCGAGTCGGAGAAAATGATATCAAACAAAACGACTAGCTTTTACCGATTTACGGAAATTCGGCCTCGAATCCGGGATTTCCCGCCGTGGTATAGCCCGAAACGATTGTTACCATAACGTAAAAAGGGAAACCCCGGCTATTGGTGGCTTAACGATCTTTGTCAATCAAGGTAGCTATCCGCGACGTCGCAGTAAGTTGGTCGGTCCGTATCCACGAACTTACCGACCACTATTTCCGATTCCGGATCCCGTTCGATTTCCGCTTCTGCCGGGTCGGAGCCGTGCTTAATTACTGCTCTATCCTGGTAGCTTTTCAGTTCGTCTATACCTTCTCCCAGTTCGTTCTTCCTCCCGTAGCCGGTCGGGCACGGGGAAAGTATCTCGACGAAGGAAAACCCGTTTTTTGATAGGGCTTCTTCCATGGCATTCTGAATTCTCCGCGCGTGGACTGAAGTCCACCGTGCCACGTACACTGCCCCCGCCGAAGCGGCCAAGTCGGGAAGGTTGAAGGGTTTTTCGTAATTTCCGTAAGGCGACGTAGTTGCATTGGCCCCCTGCGGAGTCGTTGGGCCAAACTGTCCGCCGGTCATTCCGAAGTTATAGTTGTTCACGCAGATCACGTTAATGTTCAGGTTGCGTCTTGCTGCGTGGATAAAGTGATTGCCGCCGATTGCGAACAGGTCTCCGTCGCCGCTGAACACCGTGATATTCATATCCGGGTTCGCCAGCTTTAATCCGGTGGCAAAGGGAATGGCCCTCCCGTGGGTCGTGTGGTAGGAGTCGGTCTCGAAGTAACCAGCTGCTCGGCCGGCACAACCGATTCCGGAAACGACCCCGATGTCGTCGATCGGTAGCTGTAATTCGTCGAATGCTTTCGTCAAGCTCGTGACCGCCGAACCCAGACCGCAGCCGGAACACCAAATATGGGGCAGGCGTTCCTGGCGCAGGTACCTGGTTGCGGGGTGGTCTGCTTCCGTTATCTCGGGTTCAGCTGATTCTTCTTTCTCTTTCAGTTCCGTCGTCATATCAAAGCCTCCAGTGCATCAAGGATCTCTTTCGGTTTGTGTAAGCCTCCACCGGGATGGGGAACGAGTTTTACTTCGGCTCTATCGCCACAGGCACGCTCGACTTCGTGGACCATCTGGCCCTGGTTGATTTCTGGCACTACTATACCCGATACCTGTTGGCTCAGTTCCCGTATTTCTTCCTCCGGAAACGGCCAGACCGTGACGAGCCTAATTATCCCCACTTTAATGCCTTTATCCCTGGCTTGCTTGTATGCTCCCATTGCCGTCCGGTAGGCCATACCGTAGGAAACTATTAGCACCTCGGCGTCTTCTACTCCCTGAGTCTTGATTTCTACTATGTCGTCCTTGTTCTTTTCCACCTTGTCCACCAGCCTTCCTACCTTTTTCTTCTGAGTCTCTACGTCAAGCTGGGGGTAGCCCTTTTCGTTGTGCGTCAATCCCGTGACATGAACGCGATAGCCTTCTCCCGCCGAAGCCATTTCCGGTACCAGGTCCTCCTTCGGTTCGTAGGGCAGGAAATCCTCCGGGTCGGCATCCGGTTTTCTTCGAGGTTGAGCTTCTACCTTGCTTTCATCTATCACGACCCGTTCCCTCATGTGGCCGATCTTTTCGTCCGCCATTACGAAGACCGGCATCATGTACTGTTCGGATTTGTTGAAAGCCTTAATAGTGTAATCGAACATCTCCTGCGGCGACGTTGGTGCGTAAGCAATTACTCCGTAATCGCCGTGAGAGCCCCATTTGGCTTGCATCATCTCTCCCTGGCCAACCGCGGTCGGCAGACCGGTGCTCGGCGAGCCCCGCTGGATGTTGGCGATTACGCAGGGTGTCTCCGTCATCATCCCGAGGCCGATGTTCTCCATCATCAGCGAAAAGCCGGGCCCCGAAGTAGCAGTCATCGACTTTGAACCACCCCATGAGCCGCCAAGTACTGCCGCAATGGAGCTCAATTCGTCCTCCATCTGGATGAACCTGCCGCCGACTTCCGGCATTCTCTTGGACATTCTCTCGGCTATCTCCGACTGGGGAGTAATTGGGTACCCGGCAAAAAAACGGCAGCCGGCAGCCAGAGCCCCTTCGGCACAGGCCTCGTCCCCGTTCATGAAGTACTTGCCCGTCATTATTGCTTCCTTACTCATCTTCTTCCGCCTCCTCAGTCCAGATGGCAAAATCGGGACATATCATGCCACAGAAGTTGCAGTTGAGACACTGGTCCAGGTTGACTGGTTGTGGCGGATGGTATCCTTTCTCGTTAAAGCTTTCGGATTCTTCCAGAACGTCCTGGGGGCAAAACTCTATACAGTAACTGCATTCCTTACAGTAATCCTCTTTGATGAAAAGGTAACCCCCATCGGTCTCCCACTTTTTGGTTTTCGCTTTCTTTTCTGTACTCTTCGTCATATTCACCCTTTAATTCTTTTGTGTAGTTTAAAGATTTTTAAAGTATATCAACTGAACGCGATAACGCCTCTTCACCGCGGTATTCGGGAACCAGCATCGGGGATTTTCTTTCCGCCTCTATTCCAGAATCTTCCAGATCCTTGATGTATTCTTTTACATGTTGCATCGTTAGCTCACCCCAGCCGTTTTCCCTGGCTCGGCTGGCAGCTGCAATCCCGGCTCTTTTTCCGAATACGTTATAGTCCAGCAGGGAGTTTCCCATCAGCCTGTTCTTGCCGTGGACTCCCCCTTCCACTTCTCCTCCGGCAAAGAGGCCCTCGACGGCAGTCCTGCCTTCTTTATCGATTTCAATTCCCCCGTTCTGGTAATGTAAGGTTGGAAATACCAGAAGCGGGTCCTCCGTTGGATCTATTCCAAACCTGGTGTAAAGCCTGTAAATGTAGGCCAGGTTTTCCTCAAAAGTTCCTTCACCGTGCATCATGTCGATCATTGGTGTATCGAGCCAGACTCCCTTCATGCCCGTCGGCGTTTCGACTCCCAGGTCCCGACCGTAGCATTCCCGGATTAATGCTCCCGCTTCGACGTCCCTCGGTTCCAGGTTATATACGAACGCTTCACCGTCACAATTTACGGGAATTGCACCTGACCCCCTGACTTTTTCCGTAACGAGCAGGCCAACTATCTGCTCGGGAAAGGCCGCCCCGGTCGGATGATACTGCACGGAATCCATGTCGAGCAGGTTTGCGCCCGCCCGGTAGGCCATTACTAGTCCGTCGGCAGTTGCACCATAGTGGTTCGTAGTTGGGAATTCTTGAATGTGTAGCCTGCCGAAGCCACCGGTTGCCATAACCACGCTCTTGGCTCGAACCACGTAGTACTGTTCCGTTTCCATGTTGTAAAGCAGTGCCCCCGTTACCGTTCCTTCCGAATCCGTGAGGAGTTCGACTGCGGGAGAGAACTCTTCCACCGGCACGTCCAGGTTCCGGGCCCGATCCCGAATGTTTCTCATCAATTCCATCCCGGTATAGTCCTTGGCGGAATGGAGTCTCTTTCGGGACGTTCCGCCGCCGTGCAGGGTCTGCATGGAACCGTCTTCGTTCTTGTCGTACATCACGCCCAGTTCCTCGTGCCACCTGAGAATTCCGGGGGCGTCCTTGGCCAGGGCCTTTGCCAGTTCCGGTTTGTTTGCGAAGTGGCCTCCGCCTATTATGTCCAGGAAGTGAGCCCCCGGGCTGTCCTCTTCCTTGTCCGCCGCCTGGATTCCACCCTGAGCCATCATCGAGTTGGCGTCGCCGTGTCTCAGTTTGGTCGCGATTAGAATATCTTCCGGGTCGATACCCTCGCGGATTGCCCACAGGGAAGCAACGGTACCGGCACCTCCGCCGCCAATGATAAGTACGTCGACCTGGTAATCTACTTCGGAAAGGTCGACTTCTTCGGGTCTGACTGCGGGGTAAGCTTCCAGCAGGTCGGCCAGTTCCAGGGGCATCTCATCTCCCCGGTTTGGCCCTGCCTTCAGTTCCCGCATTCCGGCTTCCCGGTAATCCGGATGGAACTCGTTTAAAACCTCCTCCCTTTCTTCCGGGTCCATCCGTTCTACTTCCTCTCCCAGTCTGGCGTCCCTGGTCTCCTCCACTTTGCGGATCGATTCCCGCATGGACTCAGGGTAGGGGTCACCCTCGTCCGCTTCTTTATTCTTGAATTTCCCTGTTTTCATATCTTTCCTCCAGTTTTCCTTTTGGAAGGCTGGCAAGTTCCTCCAGCTCTTCGTCGTACCTCCCGTTCTCTATTTCCTCCACTCGATTCTCGAGGTGATCCGAATCCGGGGCCTGGTACCTGCCGTAAATTCTCCGTGCTAGCTGCCCTACGTGGTGGTGGGGGATTTCGGCCGGACATCGGGCTGCGCATAAGCCACACTGAATACAGTCAAAGGAAAGTTCTGCCACCCTTTTTATATTCCCCCGAATCGCCTCGTTGACGAAATCCATGACCTCCAGGTCCTGCGGACAGGTCTTCGTGCAGGTATTGCAGGAGACGCACCGGGCAAGTTCCGGATAGAGGTCAAGCAAGGGATTGGTGTCCAGGTTTATCTCCTCGATATCGTATTCCTCCCTGCCGGCGGGTGTAAAGGGAAGCTGAGTTAGATACATTCCGTCCTGAACCGTCGTCTGACAGGCAAGGTCGGTATGGAGCTTGTAGTCGCCCTCGACCCTGTAGATCGTGGCACAGGCACCGCAGAACCCCCCGCGGCAGCCGACCCCTCGAACGTACTGGTAACCGCTGTACTCCATGGCCTTCATGATGGTCAGGCCCTTTGGAACCTCGTATTTTTTGCCCATAATGAATATTTCTACCATCTCGGTGTCCGGTTTTTCGGGCACGGTATCACCTCTCAGTCGCCGGATTCTTCACCGGCTCGAGCTTAGTTGTTGGATCTATGCTGTTTTCCGAGAATTGACAGGCTTCAGGGTGGCCAAAGGCCAGTGAGGTCAACTGGGTGAAGTAAAGTACAGGTAATGGTTCGTGACTGGGTGCGACTTCGATTAAGTCGACCTGCCTTGAATCCAGGTTGAACTGGCAGAGTGGGCAGGAGGTTATCATCAGGTCGGCTCCGGCCTTTCTGGCGCCGCTGGTGATGGTTTCCGTTTTGTCCAGAACGACCTCGGCCTTATCGACGGTGTTATAGGAACCACAACACTCGGAATCGTAAGCGAAATCCACGGGGTTAGCGCCTAGAGCTTCTATCAGGTCGTCAAAAACTGACGGGTCGTGCGGGTCGTCCAGTCCAATCTCCTTCGGGCGGGTTAGCATGCAACCGTAGTAAGGGGCAACGTTCAGGTCGTTCAACGGGCTCTTTACGTTTTCCCGAACTCGTTCCCACCCGACCTCGTCCCGGAGTAACTGGAGAAAATGCCGTACTTCTACTTCTCCGAGGTAATCCGGCTCCTGGTCCATGAAAGCGTTGATCTTTTCGAGCTTATCCTGGTCCTCTTTTACGAGCAGGTTTGCCCGCTTCAGGGTGTTGTCGCACATGGAGCAGAGCGTATACAGGCGGTCGTACCCCTGGGACTGGGCATGAACCAGGTTTCTGATTGGGCCGAGCTGCTTCATCAGATTGTCGTCGGTTAAAGAATAGACGGTACCGCAGCAGTTCCACCGCGGCAGCTCTTTCAGGTCCACTCCGAGATCTTCTGCAGTCCTGAGGGCTGAAGTCTCAAAGTTATTGGCCGTATCCTTCAAACTGCATCCCGGGTAGTAAGGTAGCTCTCGCATGAATATCAGCCCGTCTTTTTTCTCAGGTTGCTGACCAGAGCGATCTCCGGTAGCCCCCCGGTTTCCATTTGTTTCAGGTCCACTTCGTCAATATTCTGTCGCAGACTGATTTCCCTGATTCCTTCCATTATCGCCGGAACGTCGTTTCCCTGTGGGCAATCCACCTCGCAGCTGAGACAGGAGGCGCAGACCCAGGGCGTTTCGGCCTCGAGCACGCTATCGTCTCCGAACTGGACCTTTCTGATAACCTGGTTGGGCAGGAGGTCCATTTCCTCGGTGAATGGACAGCCCGCCGAACACTTGCCGCACTGGTAACAGGAATAGACGTTTTCTCCGCTCAACTCCTCTACCTCAGCTGTTAGATCCCGGTTGGAGTCACTTATTTTCATTGTGCCCCCGTTTGTCTAGAAGCAATACGATTGAGTTGTCGTGAATAATTTAATAAGTCCATATAGTTTGGGGTCCGAGCTCCCCTGGTAATCGTTCGATAAAACCGCAGGCGATTTCCCCAGCGTGGAAATCGCTGCTTCCGATCTCGGCCTCGCTCCCCACCCTTTTAGGGAAAGGGTGGAACCATGCCCGCTCGGCCTCCGATAGGATTTTCCTGAACGATTACCAGGGTAGCTCAGCACACTTACCTCCACTCGAGATTACCTCTCAATTTCCTTGACCAGTTCTCCTTCCTCGTCGTAGATACTCAAGCCTATATCCAGTCCGTCGTCCACGCTGTGCGTGGCGCAGGCCAGACAGGGATCGTAAGGTCTGAACCCCATCTCTACTCGGTTTAATGCTTCTTCGCTGATTTCTCCAGCCTCAATGACCTCTTCCGCTGCCTGTTTTATCGATATAGAAAGAGCGGCACTGTTGCTGGTAGTCGGAACGATCATATTTGCCATTTCCACTATTCCGGTTTCATCCAGCCCGTAATGGTGAAAAAGGGTCCCCCGTGCGGCTTCTACGACGCCGACCCCTTCTCCAGGTTCGCCCAGCTCGGAAGAAATTTCGTCCCCGGTGATGGAGTCGAGCCCCGCAAGTTTTTCAATTCTCTCTGCGGCCTGAACCAGTTCAATCATCCGGGCCCAGTGGTAAGCATAAGTCTGGTGGACGGGTTTATCGCCGAAGTGCTCGATGAACCTTTCGTATTCTTTCTGAGCCAGTTCGGTTTTCATTCCGTTCCCGACGTTCAGTCGCGCCAGCGGGCCAACCCGAAAGATCCCGCTGTCCTGTCCGGTACTAAAGTTCTCCCAGCCTACCTCTTTCAGGTAAGGAAATTTTACGTAAGTCCAGGGTTCAACTCTTTCCTCGAGCAGATCCATTCCCTCCCCCGGATCAACTATCGCGTACTCCTCGCCCGCCGGGTCGATGATTCTCAGGGACCCGTCGTAAAAGGAAACTTTGTCGTCTTCATCTACCAGGCCCATATAGTAGCTATCGAGTGAAAACCGGGAGTTGTTCAGCAGGGTACCGAAGCCTTCCGAAGCAATTACCTTTTCGTGGAAAAGTTCGAGGAGGTCCTCGGTGAAGTCGATGAGGTCTTGACCAATTGAAGCAAGGTTTTCCTTCTCCGATACCGTTATTCCGCTGGACAGACCACCAGGAATTCCGGTGACGGGATGAACCTGATGGCCACCGATGATCTCGATTGCTTCGTGGGCCTTGCGCCTTGCGGCCAGCAGTTTTTTTCCGACCGTTTCACCAAGCTCGTTTATTACGCCGACGATATTTCGTTTCTCCTTTGTCGCTTCATCAGCCAGGAAGTCGGGACCGCCAAGGTAGAAAAGGTGCAGAAGGTGGTCTGCAAAAATATAGGAGTTATAGAGGAGCTCTCTTAAACGAAGTGCCGTTTCTGGAGGTGGGCTTGAGTAGGCAGCGTCCAGCGCCTTCGTTGAAGCGAAGTGGTGAGCTTCCGGGCAGACTCCGCAAATCCTTTCCGTTATCCTCGGCATTTCTTCCGCCCGGCGCCCCCGGGAGAACTCCTCAAAACCTCTTAATTCGGGGACCTGAAGTACTGCGTCCTCGGGTTCTCCTTCGGAATCGAGGAAAATATCTATCTTACCGTGCCCCTCCAATCTGGTGATCGGGTCAATTGACACCTTATTCGTGCTCATTCGTACCTCCGTCCTCAACCCGCCCGCCGAAAATCGATACGGGAAGCGCAAAACTGTAAAAGGTACCAAGCGGATCGGGCAGCGCTTCGAGAAGCTCTCTTTCCTGTTCGAGCCCGGTTCCTTCCTCGCCAATTTGTAGTATCGAAGCCAGGCTGTTTAACATCTCTGCCCCCTGGTCTTCAACTCCCTCCGGGGGACCAAAACACCCTCGACACGGTCGATTGACTGAAGGACAGCTGGCATCACAACCGCCTCGGGTGGCCGGTCCCAGACAAATAACCCCCTGGTCAAGCAGGCATTCGTCCGGATCTATATTCACGTCTCCG
>CAZNVA010000019.1:0-5632 GCA_964576335.1 uncultured Thermotogae bacterium
GACTTCTTTTCGTCCCTCTTCTTCTTTAACTCGTTTAGTTTTTCCCGGAGTGAGCTGATTTCTTCGTCCTTTTCCTCAATTTTATCCACCCGATCGTCCCAGCTCTGCCGGGCCTGCATGAGTTGATCGTGCCACTCTCGTGCGTCCTCGGCTGCCTCCTTGATCTCTCTAAATTCGTCCCATTCCTTTTTCTTTTCCTTGATTTTTCCAAGTCTTTTCTCCTTTTGCCGAGCTCTTTTTTCGAGGTCCCTTTTTTTCTGCTGCAGTTCTCCTATTTCTTCCAGCCTGTCGTAATGCTCCCGACGTTTTTTGTTTAGCCTTTCGAGTTCGGATTCCAACCTTTCTATTTTTTCCGAAAGCTCGTCCCAGGGCGAACCGGAGGACGGGTTTCGTCTTTTGCTGGTCAACCAACCTTTATTGTCCGCGTCTCCGACGTTATCTGTAACGTAATCCAGAATGGCATCGCCGGCTTCGGAAGTTGCGGTTCCTACGGCCTCTTCGATTCTGGATTGCAACCCTTCGTTGACTTCCAGCTCCAGGCTTCCCCCCTGCGGGACCCACAGGGAGCGGTAGAAGCCCTCTGCGCCGGTTAAATCCAGGGTTTTCAGGAACCTGTCGTGGGCGTCGTCATCTTCGGCCAGAGTTGTCCAGCTTCCGTCCTGTAACTTCTCCGCAAACGACGCGTTACCGGTTGACTTCAGGTAAGTTTTTTTCAGCCTGTAATCCTTTCCGTTCGCGTGAAACTCAAGTTCGACACCTGGTTTGAGGTCGGTTCCCCAGGGCTGGCAGTTCTTTACCGCTTTTTTTCTTGAAGAACCTTTCGTGGAAAGGGCAAGTTTTATTGCTTCGAGTGTGGTGCTTTTGCCAGATTCGTTCGGACCCGAAACAACGTTTAGTGATTCGTTCAAGTCCAGGCTTATTTCCGAGTCGTAGAGCCCGCCCCAGTTTTTCAACCTTATTTTTTTGAATATCATTTTATAAATCCTCTTTTTGTAGCCTACCGTAAAGTATTTCCAGGGCACGCTGTGCTTCCTTCTTTGTCGGTGGTTCGTCCATTTTCCATTTTTCTGGCGGGTCAGGGCTTTCTCCGGAGGCAAGTTTTTCCAGGTATTCTACGGCATCTCCCAGCCAGCCGGTGCCGGCAACGAGTTCCTCCACCTCTTGCTCTGAAGGGGCGAGGTCGAGGTCCTCTTGCCGGACGTCGAGGTAGAAGAAGGATTCTTCCAGCTTTTCAGTTAACTCCTCGAACTTTTCCATGACTTTTAGGGGCACCGTGCCCGAGGGTTTGAGTCTGAGCAGGGTATTTTCTTTCCCGTAGCCAGTTGACTTCAGGTCGTCCTTAAGTCCGTCCACGGAGACCGTGTCGCTTAGGTTGAACTCTTTTTCAACCCAGCTGTACTGGGCGACTTCGTGTTTCTCCACTTCGAGTAACTCCCCGGATGAGTCGGTCTCGACCAGGAGAACGTTGCCGCTGTCGTTTTCGCTGAATCCCGTAGGTTCGGGCGTTCCGGAATAAAAAGTCCTTCCGATTGAAGGTTCCGCCGGATCGGGAAAGGTGGAGTGCCAGTGGCCCAGTGCCAGGTAATCCAGATCGTGCTCTTCCGCCGCGTTTTCTCCAATTGGGTAATCGTCCTTTGGCAGGTCGGGAAGTTTCATCCAGCTTCCATGGGCAAGGCCAATCCTAACTCGGTTGGCTTTTTCTCGCTTCGGGACCCAGTCCAGCGGGGACTGTGAACTCTTCTTCCTCCTGCAAATTCCGGGATAGAGAACTGCCGAGGTATTTGGCACTTCTACCGGCTGCTCCCGCGTTAACAGCTGGACGTTTTTTCCGACTGAGTTGAGTGGATTGGTCCTAAAGGCGTAGTCCTCCATCAACGGGTCGTGGTTGCCGGGAATGATATATATCGGTAGTTCGGGAAAGTCCTCGAGAACCGCTTTGGTTTCCCGAAGGAGTTCTCGCCCGACCTGATTCGACTCGAAGTTGTCTCCGGCCGAAACGACGAAATCCACGTTCAGTTCTTTCCCAAGTTCGAGCAGGTTCTTGACGGCAGTTAACCTGGCGCTTCGAAGGCGCTCCGCTTTGCTCGAGCTGACCATCTCCAGAGTGCCGCCCAGTTGCCAATCCGCGGTATGCAAAAAAGAGACCAATGCGATCACCGATTTAGAGTAAATTTAACCCGTTCGTTAAGTCTAACGGTCGGAAAGGGACGATTTCTAGATTTTAAGGGCCTCGTTGGCGGTAGCCAAATAACTGGCGTAGAAGTATATATGACTCCGATAGGAGAGACGGGTATAACCACAAGTTCAGTTCTTTTTCATAATATCTCCATATATTGACAATATAAAAATAAAGTCCCCTGTAAATGCAAAGTTCGACAAATAAAACCAGTTATGGTATAAAGAGGTTGCAAATTAGTCCTCAGGAGGTGAGTATCTTAAATTATCCGGTTTATACGTTCGAGTTTCCCCGGAAAAACGGCAGATGACGGAAATTGGCCCTTCATAAAGTCAGCTTAAAGCCAGGTGTATCGGGATGAACAGAGTTTGGTAGTAATTAGGCTCAATGTGCCTTCACCTCATGTCGAAGGCGTAAGTCGATATTGGAAGCCTTCAGTGTCGAATAGGAATATTTTCAAGATTGAGGAGGGAATTGCGATGAACGCACAGGAACTAAAACCGCTGGGCGAAATAATGGACTTATTACGGGGTCAGAAAAAGATCGTGCTTTCCGGGTGTGGGGCATGTGCTACCATATTTCACACGGGTGGAATAAGGGATCTGGATGAAATGGAAGAGGAGCTTGAGACCCGTGGCAAAGAAGTGATTGGAAAGATCGGCATGCCTTTCGGAATTTTTGCCTGTTACCTACCGCTGTCATCTAATTTTTACGAAAACAACCGAGACATACTCGAAGAAGCAGACGCGATCCTCGGTCAAAGCTGCGGAGACGGCCAGCAGGCGCTTCGAGAATACATGGAAGAAGAGATGGGAATCACGAAACCGATCTTCCCGGCCACTGACGCGCTTGGCCTGTCCAGTGGCGGCCCGACCGAATTCAAGGAAAGGTGCCAGGCCTGTGGTGAATGCGAGCTCGGGCGCACCGTCGGCCTCTGTCCGCTGGTGAACTGCCCTAAAGGTCTGTTGAACGGGCCTTGTGGCGGCACCAGGGAAGATGGAAAGTGCGAAGTCGACCCGGACAAAGACTGTGTCTGGGTGCAGATATACGAGCGGGTTGGCAAGCTGAAGCGGCTGGAGGAATTCGCGGAAAACACCGAGCCGCACGACTGGAGTAAGCAGACGAGGCCGCGGCAGGTCGAAAAGGAACCAATCGACGTAATGGAAGAGCTAGCCGGTACCAAGGAAGCAATCGAGTCGATGGGGATATGATGAAACAGGGAGGTAGTAATGAAAACGTCTAGCAATCTGGAAAAACGCCTGGAAGAAGGTAGTTTTGTGGTTACGGCTGAACTCGGTCCACCGACTAGCGCGGATCCGGAGCCCATCAGGAAAAAGGCCGGTCTCCTGAAGGATCACGTGGATGCATTTAACGTTACGGACGGCCAGACTGCCGTGGCCCGAATGTCCAGCTGGGCTGCCGGGCTAATTGCGAAGGAGGAAGGTCTTGAAGAATTTATCGTCCAGATGACCACCAGGGATCGAAACAGGCTTGCCCTACAAATGGATCTGCTGGGTTGCAGCGCACTCGGAGTAAATAACGTTCTCTGTCTCAGTGGAGACCACATAAGCTTCGGAAACCACCCGGAGGCAAAGACTGTTTATGACCTTGATTCGGTTAACTTCGTCAATATGGTTAAGAAGATGCGAGATGAAGGGGAGTTTCAGTGCGGGGACGCCATCAAAGGGCGAGCCCCGGAGTTCTTCATCGGCGCTGCAGCAAATCCGTTTGCTTACCCTCTGGAAGTTCGGCCCCTGAGGCTGGAAAAGAAGGTAAGGGCCGGAGTGGATTTCATCCAAACTCAGTGCGTTTTTAACATCGATAAATTTGAACAGTGGCTTGAAATGGTCCGCGAGAGAGGACTCCACGAAGAAGTCGATATACTGGCGGGGATCACCCCGATCAAATCCCCTGGAGCAGCTCGCTACATGCAGAAAAACGTTCCAGGGATTGACCTGCCTGATTCCGTAGTCGAGAGGCTCTCCGGTGCGCCAAAGGGGAAAAGGGCCGATGAAGGGATTAAAATAGCTGTGGAAACCGTAGAAAGAGTTAGAGAGATGAAGGGGGTCAATGGTGTACACCTAATGGCGATTGAGTGGGAAGAAGCAGTTCCAGAAATTTGTGATGCTATAAGGTGATTTATTTGTTAAAAGATCTGGGAGTTGTAATTTGAAAAAACCAGGGCATAAGGCCTTGGAGCGGAGGTAAAAATAGGACCTTGTCTGCCCTGGTTGGTATCTAATTCTAATCGAGAATATGACGCTTAATCGCCGGAAGAATAAGATTCAACGTCGGCAAAGATGTTCCTTATATCAACCTCCTCACCCGCAGTCGAAATGCAGAGACCGCAGCCGGAACAGCCAAATTCCCCGTGTTTTTCGTAGAACCTCTTGAACTTATCGTAAAACATTTCCTTTATTCGACTATCGTTCGGGTCGTCCGAGTCTAGTTCGTTGTTTATATCTTTTATTGTCGCACCGTCCCAGACCTTGTCCTGGACAACTCCTCTCTCATCCTCTTCTAGAATATTGTGTAGGGCAAGTGAGGTCGGACAGCAGAGCGTGTAACAGTTGCAGTCACGGTTTTTGGCGGAGTACTTTTCCCAGAAGGGTGCTTCTCTTGAAACATTTCCGTATTCGGGCCTGACGTTAAAGTAGGAGTTTTGTTCTTCTAACCTGTTCATCATTTTTGCCCTGCGCTGGTGTCTCAATTCGAGCTGTTTATCCGTCGGCTCCGAAAGTAAGTTACTGTAACGGTCGGCGATTTCGTGGCCCTTTTCGGAATCCTCCCCAACTTCAATCAGCATATCGCCGTAGTTCGGGAGGTGGGAAATGTTAAGGTCGAAGCCCTCCTCTGGATAGGGCTGTCCGCCCACTTTGTTGCAAAAGCAGGAGTCAGCTATCTCCAGGCAATCGCAGGAAATGATCGTGGTTGACTCCCTGCGTTCTTCGTAAAATGGGTAGGCCAGATCACCTTCCTCGAAAGCGGTATCCAGCCTCTGCAGGGCCTGCAGGTCGCAGGATTTGTAGCCAATTAGAACCATTCCTTTGCCATCTTTCCCGGGCTTACCCTCCGGGAAAGTATGCATTATGTTGTTTGGCGGAAAGAAAAAGTCCTGGCATAGTGCATCAGTACGGCGGCAGTTGAGCTGAAAGTGTTCTTTTTTCGGATCCCAGCGGTCGAACTCCCACCTGCTTCTGGACCCTTCTTCCTGCTGGGAAAAAACTGGAAGAAAAATGTAGTTGTCCGTGGCAAGATCGTTGACGAGCTGTCTCAGGTCCCACTCGGAAAGACTGTATATTTCCATTTTACCCTCCTTTATACGGGATTCGTCCTGATTTCTAAGTTGATTAACCTGCGTTAACGTACTCACTATCATTATAGCCCCGTTATGTGCAATTGCAAAGAAATTACCGGCTGATTAAGCCGTTTCAATTTCTTTTTTCGAACTTAGTT
>CAZNVA010000019.1:5732-7891 GCA_964576335.1 uncultured Thermotogae bacterium
GGGGTTAAAGGTTTATAAGTACGAGAGCAACTACCATTAAGACTACCGAAAACCTTTCCCTTCTGGCTAACCTCTCGTCGAACAAAAAGTACCCGCCCAGATTTATGACCACGATCGTCGTGGCAGTATAGATCGGGAATACGACGGAAGCTTTGATTCCGTCGAGGGCAAGTATCAGAAAATAAGAACAAAAAAGGTTCGGCATGCCAACGAGGATACCGGTCATTATTGCACCCGGTTCCGGTCTTTTCCCTCTTGAGACCAGGAAAAAACTGCTTACAACAAAAGCGGTAAGGAATACGAAGAATAAAAACACCATCTTGTCCTCGATGAGACCGTATTTCTGAAATACCTTGTTCGAAAATTCGGCCAGTCCGCTGAACAGAAACAGGGCTAAAAGGGAAAACCTAATTTTTTCCGTATCGAGGGATTGCTCGGGAAGATTTACGATCAAGATGGAAAGTAGAGAAATACCAATACCCGACCACTGTAAAACCGTGGGGATCTCGTTCCAGACCAGAATGGAAACGGTCATGGGAATCAATATACCTATTTTCGAAAAGGCCCCAGCCAGCCCGGCCCCGTTTTCCCTGATCCCCTTCTGGTAGTAAATAAATGCGAGGAAGAAGAAAAGCCCGGCCGGGACCCCGACGATCAACCCCCAGAGTAAACTGCTCCGGGGGTCAGTTCCGGATTCGAGAGGTGGCATTGCGGCGATAAAGTCATCTAGACCGACGGAAAACGAGATGAACGGCAATTGCAGCCCGTTGGAGGAAATTATCATCAGGCTGACCAGAGAGGCGGCAAGGTAGTTGAAACTAGTAACTACGTACCTGTCCATGTTCCGCCCCTCGCTGAATTTAAATATGAGCGCTATGGAGGCGCTGGTGATTACCGCAAGACCCAGGTAAAGCAAAGTATCTCCTCAGTAGATAGTTTGGTGTAAAACCTTTTTAACTTTTGAAAGTTTAACCCCTGATTGATGGAGAACAAGCTCTACCGGACTTACTTCGAAGGCAGGTTTGAAACTTTGTTTTTGATTATCCCCATTGAATTAAGGTCTATGTATCGCATTAAATTACTGCAGTTAATAGCTGCAGGGGAGTTCCGAGTGATTAAGCTTTGTCTTTTATCCCAAGTTCTTGATTTAACCAACTTCTCGTCTCGTTTATCGCAATTTTTTGTTGCTCGAGCCGAGATATGTCCGGCGCCTTCGAGAACTTGTCCGAGCCCGTCGGCTGTTGAAAGTAATGGTGCACTCCACCTTCTATTACGATGGTTTCAGAGTTTGAACGGGGCATCTGCTCTCGCATTTTTTCGGGGTAACCACCGCTGGGTGGAGCGCTATCGTCCTTTCCTCCCAGGACGTAGAGGCCCGGTACCTTAACTTTGGAGTAAAGCTCTTTTGCGTTTAACCCGAGCCAATAAGGTGAACCTGAGGGTCCCCAGTAAACGAGAGCATCTATAGTTGGCTTTTTAACGGAAAGGAAGGCCGCCAGAGAAGCACCGACGCTGTAACCCCCAGCCGCTATTTTTTCTTCGTCTATTTTGTAACCGTAGTCCCCGGCAATGGCGTTTTCGGTGGCTTCAATTGCGAGCTGTAAGACCTCTTCGTGGTAAACCGGGTTGGTGAAGCTAAATTTGGGGGCCTCTGGGATGATTACCATGTATCCCCAGCTGGCAAGCGTTTTGTGTAAGCTCAATTGATAGTAGTCCTGAACGTTCGAACCCATGACCCAGACAAATAGTGGTATACTACCGTCCGCGTCTTCCGGGGTAAATACTGTAACGTCGTATTGTTCTTCTCTAATTACGGTATCGAGGCTAAAATCTTCCTGGCTTACCTCGTACGGCCCCAATTCCGCCGGTGGTTCGTCAAAGGGGTTCGGTTCCCAGACGGGGAAGAGGGCTCTTTCGGCTACTTCCAGTCCGACTGCCCCTATAATGAGCAGTGAGGTAACGCCTATGAGGAGCCAGGCGTACTTTTCCATGGCTTAACTCCTTTCTATATGTTTAAATATCATGATATTATAGGTCCTTTTGGTTGAAAACTCGAGACCATTAGGCCAAAAGCGCCAGGAAAATTTAACCATAGCGCGGATTTTTTATATAAATTGTATGAACCCAGCCCTGGAAAGGGCAGACTGACAAATTGCTAA
>CAZNVA010000019.1:7991-14532 GCA_964576335.1 uncultured Thermotogae bacterium
CCACCAAATTCTCTTCGATTCAACCTGAGCGTCAACATTAGTATATATCGATTTGGCTGGCCTGTCAAACTTTATTTCGTGTTTTCTTGTAACTACTGTAATTTCCCTGCTAATCTTTATCTTTTCTTTCCGATGTTTTGCCAGTAATATTATAAGCTGTCGGAAAAAATGGAGTTTTCTCAGTCGTGATTTTCTGCTCGCTAATTATCTTCCTGTAATGTTTTTTGTCTGTTTATTTTAAAGTCGGAAAAATCGTACCCGACGGACTCCAGGTTCTCGGCAATTTGATTCAGTTTCTCTTTTTCCATTTTCGGCTGACGGCTTAAAATCCAGCCAAGACTTCGGGAAGGGTGGCCGACGACTGCGTACTCGTAGTTCTCGCCCAGTTCAATAACCAGGTAGTCCGCCGGAAACAGCCTGTAGCCCAGGAAAGGGATGAAACTAACTTTTAACCTTCCGGGCTCGGACTCGTCCGGTACCCACGCGGCAGCGCTAACTTCATTCTTTTCCCCGTTTTCCTTATAGCAGGTATTCTTTACGCTAATTCGGCCGTCCTCTCGCCTGCTGTATTCCGCCCTGTTGCCCCAGGCACAGGAACTGTTAAAAAACGTCTCGATACTTGCAACTGCGTACCACTTTCCGAGGTATTTTTCTACGTCCAGTTCATCCACGGTTTGGAGCGCCCCTTCCTGGTTTGCTTCCGTACCGATTAAAAAGAGTGGAGGTATCAAAAATAAACCGATTAAAACCCACTTCACGGTATCACCTCCCCAACACTAGCTTAACGTTATCCGACATTCAGTCAAGGTCTATACGATATTTCAGGTAATTGTTACCGGTATCGAGATAAGAAACCGGAGTTGTTCATTTCTTTAATGGAGTTTAGAACATATAATTCTTTTGAGCCTAATAAGAAAAATTATGGAGTGGTTGGATGGAATTCATTAGCTTGACACGCTGGTCTCCTTATTTAGTTGGAGCGGGTATTGGGGTCTTGAGCTGGCTTAGCTTTTTACTCTCGAATCGCCCCATAGGCTGTTCTACTGCGTACGTTCGGGTCAGTGGTTTCGGTGAAAAATTGATCGATCAAAAGAGGACGGAGTCGAACCAGTATTATCGGACATTCCTCCCCGAGCTCGGCTGGGAAGTTTTTCTGCTCGCCGGCGTGATTATCGGTGCACTTGTCTCTTCTGCCCTCTCCGGGGGGCTTGAGCTGGAAGTGGTACCCGCGTTGTGGAAAGCGGCGTTTGGGGCTACACCGGTGTTTAGAAGCCTGATTGCGTTGTTTGGCGGATTCCTCCTTGGTTTTGGGTCGCGGTTCGCCGGAGGCTGTACCAGCGGCCACGGAATCAGCGGCACCCTGCAGCTTGCAGTCAGTAGCTGGCTTGCCATTATTTGTTTCTTCTTCGGGGGCTCGCTGACGGCGTTCGTTCTGTACTCCGTTTTAGGAGGGGTCTAAATGTTAGAAAAGCTGAGAAAACGAAAAGGGTTCCGAAGTTTTATCGCCCTTTTAATTGGTTTTTTCTTTGGCTTCCTCCTACAAAAAGGAGGGGCTACGGATTACGAAGTCTTAGTAAACCAGTTATTGCTCAGAGATTTTACCGTATTAAAGATAATCTTTTCCGCTATAGTAGTGGGTGCCCCGGGAGTCTATCTTCTAGTGAAACATGGTATCTCGAAGTCGAGTGTAAAACCCTTCCGGCCGAAATCAATAATCCTGGGCGGCCTGATCTTTGGTGCAGGGTTTGCCCTGCTCGGTTACTGTCCCGGGACTTTGGCTGGAGCTGCGGGGACGGGTTCGCTGCACGCCCTAATCGGTGCGGCGGGCATGGTAATAGGTGCCGGGACGTTTGCCAGAATTTATCCGCTTCTGAGCGACTTTATTGCCGGAGACGACCGCGGGGAAGTGACTCTTTCGGGTTTACTGGGATTGAGTAAAGGGCTGGCAGTGGTAATTATGAGTGCCGTTTTGATCGCAGTAATGCTCTTACTGGAGTTCAACCCGTTTTAAAGGCCCTGGTTGGAGAGATAGAAAGATGAAATATTGGGTTGACGAGAAATGAAAAAAATCGATCCGGAAGTCGTTGTTGTCGGTGGAAGCAACGTAGATATAAAAGGTTATCCCGGAGGCGATTATATTCCTCATACTTCTAACCCCGGTCAGGTCACTGATAGGCTCGGGGGCGTTGCAAGGAATATTGCGGAGAACCTCGGGATACTGGGGGCAAGAACCGCTTTGTTGTCGGCTGTAGGAGATGACCACTACGGCGAAGAATTGGTCAAGGAGACTGAAAAGGAAGACCTGGACCTATCCTGTTTGATCAGATCTCGACAGCACGGCACGGGACGCTACGTCGTACTCCACGACGAAACGGGGGAGATGGTTGGTGCTGTATCCGACATGCAGGTAACCGATGAAATAACTCCCGAATACCTGACAAAATACCGAAAAGAAGTTGTGGGGACGGATTTTATCGTGCTGGACGCCAACCCGGGGCGGAAAACTATTGATAGGCTTCTGTCCATAGCGGAAGTTAACGAGTCGGGTAGAGTAGTGGTGGATCCGGTATCCGTAGAAAAAGCAAGAAAAATCAGTCCGTTCCTTGATCGGGTCGATATCATAACGCCAAATAAGGAAGAGGCGGTATCGCTGTTTTCCCTGGAGCAGGTAAAAGAACCCCCTCTTGAAGAACTGGCGGTTAAAGTAAAAGGACGAGTCGGAGAGAAAAACCTCGATTTGTCAGTTGTTCTTACTGGCGGAAGAGAAGGACTGGCGCTTATAAATTCGGAAGGCTTCCGCACTTTTGTCCCGGATACGATTCCGGAAGAGGAGGTGGTCGGGACCACGGGAGCAGGGGATACTCTGACCGCGGCAATGGTGTATTCTCTATTAAGGAGTGGGGAAATGGAAGAAGCGTTGAATTACGGTTTGCGGGCAGCTGTGGAGGCCACAAAGTCCCGACGAACGGTCAGGCTGGACCTGAAATACGCACTTGAAAAATGAGGAGGTAGTAGTTGGAAAATTTTCAGTTCAAAGAAGAGGTTGAGGCTGCGCTTGAGGAGGATGAACCCGTCGTAGCACTGGAATCCACAATAATAGCCCACGGGATGCCTTACCCGGAAAACGTCGAAACCGCTTTAGAAGTGGAAGAGGTCGTTCGGTCTACGGGAGCTGTGCCCGCTACCATTGGGATTATCGATGGAGAAGTAAAAGTGGGTCTTTCGGAGGAGGAAATAGGTAAGCTGGCGGAAGCAGAAAATGTGGAAAAGGTGAGTCGCAGGGATTTTCCGGTAGTTCTTGCCAGAGGACAGCATGGGGCGACCACCGTCGCTGGAACCACTATCGTCGCGGAAAAGGCGGGAATAGAGGTATTTGTTACCGGTGGAGTTGGTGGGGTTCATCGGGGGGAAGGTCAGGTTTTTGACGTTTCCGCCGATTTAAGGCAGCTCAGCCTTTCCGACGTCGCCGTCGTCTCGGCCGGAGTAAAATCAATTCTCAATATCGGCGCTACTCTGGAAAAGCTGGAAACATACGGAGTTCCTGTCCTCGGCTACGGAACGGAGGAGTTTCCCGCGTTTTATTCCAGGGAAAGCGGTTTTTCGGTGGATTACCGCGTTGATACTCCGAAAGAAGTGGCGGATGTTCTCAAGGCAAGGTGGGAGATGGACTTACATGGAGGCGTGCTGGTAGCAAACCCGGTGCCGAAGGAAGACGAAATTAGCAGCGACGCAATTGAAGAAATAATTGCTGAGGCCGTGGGAGAAGCGGAGAAGGAGAACGTTTCGGGAAAGAAACTGACGCCGTTTTTGCTCGACCGGATAGTCGATAAAACGGAAGGCGACAGTCTGGAGACAAACGTGTCTCTGGTCAAAAACAACGCCGAGCTCGGTGGAAAAATAGCCGGGGAAGTCGTGTCTGGTTAATTGATAAAAACGTGTAGATCGATGGTTACTTTCTGTTTCAATATTTAGGAAGGTGATAAAATGACACATGTACCATTTTCTGCGGAAGAGACGCTGAAACTTGCGGTTTTTATCGAGGATAACGGTCAGGAATTCTACAGAGGGATGGTCGAGGAAACCGATAACGAAGAGCTGTCCGAACTATTCGCCGAACTGGCAGGAGAAAAGAAAGTAGCGAGTAAGAAATTCAAGGAGATGCTTGGAGAGGAGAGCGAAGGGGAGCACTTTGACCTGAGCGAAAAACTTTACGGCAAGCTGGAGGATAGCTATCTGGAGGTTTTGGGTGATTCCAAAGTTTTTACCCCGGCAAACGAAAACATAAAGGCCGCACGGGAAGCGAAGAGTCGTGGGCAGTTGATTTCCGTAGCCATATCTCTGGAAAAGGATACCATGCTGTACTTCTACGAAATTCTGGACCGGGCCTCTTCTGAGTACGATAGAGAAGTAATTGAAAACGTAATTGAGGAGGAGAAAAACCAGATTAGAAGGTTAATTAAGTTCCGATAGGGGTTTTCGTCGGACAATATTTATCCACCTAATGGTTAGCTCGAGGCGGGTACCAAAAAAACAACTAATTTCCAGTTGAATATTGCAGGACAAGGGGTTAATATAATGTGTCTGCGGAGTTGCAGTATTAGGTATAGTTTTACAGCTTGATAGTTGGATTGAAGCATAGCTTAATAAGGAACACAAAGCTGGATGAAGGAATAGATGGAACTAGCACTACTGGCTGGACCCGAAGTTCACTCTAAGGGGGCTTCAAGGCTCTCCCTTTTGGGAAGTGATCAGGGGCAGTCAAATCCTGGCAGACAGGGAGGGTTTGTATTATGGCTACAGGCACAGTTAAGTGGTTCGATGATGACAAAGGTTTTGGCTTCGTCGAACAGGAAGAAGGCGAAGACGCTTTTGTCCACTATTCAGAAATAGTTGGCGAAGGCTATAAATCGCTAGAAGAAGGTCAGGACGTATCTTTTGACCTCGAAGAAGGCGACAAAGGACCCAAGGCACTAAACGTAGAGGTCGTTTAACGTCTTTCTTGACTGAATAAGTTTTTAGCTTAACAATCATGGCCACAGGCTTCAAAACCTGTGGCCTTTTTTTATTTGTTGGAAAAATGACGAAAAACCCTCATCCTTATAGTGTTACAGGGATAGTGATGGTTGAATGAAAGTAACCAAGGCTCTGACCATAGATGAAATATATCGGGAAGTAAGGGATTACGACCTGGTTTTTACCGCGGAAGCAGCGCTTGCGGATGCTTTGAACAACAGAGTTGAGGAACCAAGACTGGGGAAACTTGCCTATACGCCGAGAGGTTACGTCTACAGGCGTTTTCAGAACGAGGAACTGCTGACCAAGAAGGAACTCTTCCTCGAAGTCATCAACGAACTCGACGTCAACTGGAAGGAAGGCGAGTACCTGCTGGATCACGTAATCAGGGCCTGGGAAGAAACAGGGGACCCGAAAGAGGTGCTGAAAGACCAGAAGTTTTCTCGCGACGGGCTGGAACCCATAATTTGGATTCTCAAAAATACGAAAAACGTATATCGCGAACTGGAGAGAACGGAAGTTAGTGAACGCCATTCCGTCTGTGTGGTATCCCAGTACCAGTTTAACGAACTCGATAGGTCGATTATACCCCCGGGTTCCGACGTACTCGAGGTGTTTCGTGAGAAAAAAGTAAACTTACCTCCTTTTCACGTCTACAATTCAGCGAACAAGCTGGTCGGTTCCCTTGTAGACAATCTGGAGAGACTCGACCTGGAGGAGACTGCTGTGGTGGTTCATCCGGACAGCGAGTACGATTCCCTGCTAAGAACCCACCTGAGGAGCGCCGATATGGAATTCCAGGTTTCGGGGAAACTTCAGGATTCCGAGTTCCTGCGTACGCTGATCCAGGTTGGAGAACTGGGGTTGAATTACCCAAGGCTCAAGTTAAAAGGGGCGAAGCCGGTTTTGAGTAAGATTGGCTACCATCTGGATAAATCCAGGGAGGAGGAATTCGTTCCGGATACCACTTCCGCGAACTCGGATGAAATCAACCGTTTACTTGCAGAAGCCGGAAGCTCGACTTTTGCCGAACTTTTTAGCTGGATAAGCGAAAGCAATTTGGGGAAGCGAGAAGAAGTAAGGGAAGCCCTCGAGGACTTGAATCTCTGGGAGAAAGAATTATCGGAAAAGAGGCTAAATAACCTGAAGTATTATCTCGATAGTTTCGACCTGGAGACCGACGAGAGCGATACCGGTTTGCTGCTGGCAAACCCCGGAAGTGTTTCTTTCATAGATAGGTCCGTGGTCTTCTTCGTTGGTATGTCATCGAAATGGGATAGGACTGTCGAAGAGCGTCCCTGGAGAGAAGTCGGAGAAATAAGAAAGAGAAACCTCAGGGATTTTAAGCGCTTGCTCCAGAACGGGGACAAACGGTTGTTTATGGTTCAGAGCGAGAGGATGAACAGGAAGATTACGCCGAGTACGTATTTCAACGAGCTAGAACCCGGTTTATCGAGCTTTACGGATGGAAACGAGGGGGAGGATTACCTGAAGCACGAACGGTCCGCTCCCGCGGGTTCTGGTTTTC
>CAZNVA010000020.1:0-14402 GCA_964576335.1 uncultured Thermotogae bacterium
TCGTGAATCCGGTAAGGCGGTCGCCGGCGGGCCGGAGTTGTTTGATTTATTTCTAACGGAGGGATCTTAAATGAGTAGTTTACGTGGAAGAGATAAGCTTTCCGGCCAGGATTCGGGACGGACTAACGCCGTTCCGCTCGTACAGCTCGGTGCCGGAAATGTAGGACTGGAGCTGATGAATTACGTGGAGGATACGAGGTCTTCGGACCGTAACCTGCCCGGTTACAGGTACGTGGGTATAGCGGATAGTTCCGGAGTATTGATAGACGACAACGGCTTTGGAGAGGGAAAGCTGAATAAAATAGCGGAGGCAAAACGGGCGGGTGAGAGTCTGGCCGATCTGGAAGGCGAATCCACTGTTGAGCCGGGAAAGCTCAGTTCTCTCTTCCGGAGGCTCGACCGCGGTACCCTGGTGGACGTGACGGGTTCTTCCGGTATCGCGGAACACTACGATGCCGCTCTGTCCGCGGGCTGGCAGGTCGCTCTGGCAAATAAAATCCCGCTGACTGAAATGGAACCCGACCGTTTCCACGGGATGGTGAAATCAGGTTTGCGGTACGAAGCCACCGTGGGGGCTGGACTACCGGTGATATCAACTCTCCGGAGGTTAATTGCTGGCGGGGACGAGGTAAAGGAGATTGCCGCGATTCTCAGTGGATCGTTGAGCTATATTCTCTCCGAGCTCGAGGCGGGTAAACCGCTTCCAGAAGTAGTGATGAATGCAAAGAAGAACGGTTATACGGAGCCAAATCCGGTGGAGGACCTGGTTGGCAACGACGTCCACAGGAAGGCAGTGATCCTCGGTCGGACGATCGGCAGGGACGTTTCTCTGGAGGACGTAGAGGTCGAACCCCTGGTACCGCTCGAGGAGAGGAAGTACGAGGAGGAAGAACTTCGGCGGTACCTCGAACGGTATGACCCGGAAATCCAGGAAAAGGTTAGTAGCGCAGAAGAGTCCGGAAAGCGCGGTCGTTACGTGGCGAGGATAAAGGAAGACGGAGTAAAGGTCGGATTTGAAGCCGTAGATAAAAGCTCGCAGCTCGCTGGTGGTCCGGGCACGGCGAACGTGATCGAGATAAAGAGCGAGAACTATCAATCGCCCGCCCTGGTGATTCAGGGTCCCGGTGCAGGCACGAAAGTCACGGCGAGCGGGGTCCTTGCTGATATGAACTCAACCGTAAATTCAAAAGTACGTTGAATCCATACTGAGTGGTTTGATCGGAGGAGGTAGCTATGTCTCAATACTGTGTTGGGATCGTCGGAGCTCTTGGTGCGGTCGGCGAGCAGATGAGGGCGATATTGCCCGCCGGAGACCTTGATATTGGAAAAGTGAAGGCCTTTGAACGACCGGAACTGGAAGGAGAAACCGCGGAATTCGACGGAAAGGATGTATCCTGTGAAGTTCCGACGAAAGAAGCGCTGGCCGAATGCGACGTCGTAACTATGTCTGCCGGATCCGAAGCTTCCCGGAAAATCGCTCCGAAGGCCGCCGACGCGGGCACCGTCGTGGTGGATAATTCCAGTCAGTGGAGGACCGATCCGGAAGTACCGCTCGTGGTCCCGGAAGTCAACCCGGAGGACCTGGAATGGCACGACGGAATAGTTGCCAACCCGAACTGCTCTACCATTCAGATGGTCGTGGCACTGGCACCGCTGCACGAAGCGTTTGAGATAGAACGGGTCGTGGTTTCGACCTACCAGGCGGTATCGGGTTCGGGAGCCGACGCGATCGAGGAGCTGAGAGCTCAATCCGAAAGCATCGTGAAAGGGGAAGAGCCGAAGGCTGAAGTATACCCGCATCAAATTGCCTTCAATGCCCTGCCCCATATCGACGTATTTCAGGATAACGATTATACCAAAGAAGAGATGAAGATGGTCAACGAGACGCAGAAGATAATGGAGGAATCGATTTCGGTTAGTCCGACGGCGGTGCGGTTGCCGATCTATCGTTCGCACGCCGAATCGGTAAATATCGAAACGAAAAAGCCAATTGACCCGGAAGAGGCCCGGAGGCTGCTCGCGGAAATGGAATCGGTAGTGGTTCAGGACGAACCGGCCAATAACGAGTATCCCTTGCCGTTACGGGCCGAAGGGAAGGACGAAGTTTTCGTGGGCCGGATCAGGAAGGACCCGACCGTGGAAAACGGTCTGAACTTCTGGGTCGTCTCCGACAACCTGAGGAAGGGGGCGGCGCTGAATACCGTCCAGATTGCGGAAGAGCTAGCAAGAAGGGACCTTTTATAGCCTGTCTTTTTCCTCCCGAGAGGTGGTAGCATGGCAAAAATAGTGAAAAAATTTGGTGGCACTTCGCTCAAAAACGAGGCCCGGATCAACCTCGCCGCGCGGGAAGTGATCGAGAGCCTGGAAAACGGGGACGAGGTGGTGGTCGTCGTCTCCGCTATGGGTTCCGAAGGCGACCCGTACGCGACAAATACTCTGATAGATCTTCTGGAAGACGTTTCTCCGGAAGTGGATTCGAGAAAAAAGGACCTGATGATGTCCTGTGGAGAAACTATATCGGCTTCGCTCTTCTCCCATTACCTGGACAGCGAAGGCTATACTTCAGTACCAATGACCGGGGATAAAGCCGGGATATTTACTAACGACAACTTTGGGGACGCCGACATTATCGATATCGACCCCGTCAGGATAAATCATTACACGTCTCAGGGAAAGCCGGTAGTACTGGCCGGTTTCCAGGGCAGAACGGTTAAGGGTGAAGTAACCACGCTCGGAAGAGGTGGGAGCGATACTACTGCTTTAGCCGTAGCAAACCAGCTAAATGCTGATTTCGTGGAGCTGTACACGGACGTTCCCGGAGTGGCAGTCGCCGATCCGGAAATAGTGGAGAGTCCACGGTACTTTTCCAGGATCTCTCGAGCCTCTCTGGCTCGGTTGACCGAGAATGGAGCTCGGGTAGTACATAGTTCGGCGGTGGAGGAAGCACGGAAATCGGGGATGCCGATCCGCGTGAAGTGTTCCTGGAACGGTGAAAGCGAGACGCTGATCGGGGGAAAGACGGCTCCGGATTACCTGCCCGTCGGGATTGCCACGAACGGGGAATTCACCATGGTAAAAGGAAAAAGCAGGGAGATAAACAGGGATAAAATGTTGAAGGAGCGGGCAGAAAACCTAATTCACCTGGAAGGTCGGAATAGCGTGGCAATACTGCCGGAGGACGTGGAGGGAATCCCACAGAATGGTTACGAGAAAAACCACCCCGTCTCAGTCGTTACCGTCGTAGTAACGGGAGAAAAAAAGCCGGTAAATGCGAGAAAAGAGCTGATGAGTTCACTCGGTGATGATAATTACCTGCAAAAAGTCGTTACTGACTTTGGGGTGCGGTTTATGACCGGACCGGGTGAATTAGAGCCTCTCGTCAAAAGGATTTACGAAGTATTTTACGGTTAATTGGTCGGGAGGAATATGATGTAATTCCCCGTCCCCTCCGGACGGGGTTTTTCTCTTTCCGGGGGAGTTCGTTTGACCGCGTCCGGGATCGGGGAGAGCTAAAAACCATTTGACAGCAGTAAAGGGGAAGTTTTATAAATTACGTGATAAGCTTATTGAACAATCTAAACCAGGTATATCTCATACTTCTACGTCAGGGGGTAGAGAAATGACGGAGGGGTGCCGTCCAACAGTACCGCCGGAGAGATTGGTCGAACTTAATTCTTTTTCCTGGTAAGGGGTGTGCCAGGATTTTCATCAAAGGACCCGGTTCCCGTGGAAACGGCCGGGAAGATTCTTCTATTAGGAGTGAATATGACGCAGAAAGAAGAAACGATCCACTTTAACCGGGGGATTCCCGCCGAGGAATCCTTACCGTTCACGGATATTGCTGACGTTTTTGCCAATTTACCACGAGAGAAGAGAAATGATTTGCTCCGTTACGGGGATTCGGGGGGTTATCCGCCGCTCAGGAAGACTTTGGCCAATTTTTATCCGGATACGTCGGAAGAGCAACTTTTTGTTGCCAACGGCTCCCTGCAGATTCTGGATTTGCTGGCGAAGCATTACTTCGACGCCGGTGACCTGGTTCTCGTGGAGAAGCCGACTTACGACCGGGCGTTGACGATCTTCCGGCGGGCCGGCCTGAACCTCGCCGGGGTGGAAATGGAAGAGGACGGGCTGGACGTCGATCAATTAAGCCGGATCGTGGAAGAGAGCAATCCGAGGGCACTCTACACCATATCCGATTTTCAGAATCCTACCGGAGCCACGACCTCCAGGGGTAAACGGGAACAACTGGCCGAACTCGCGGCAAGTGCCGATTTTGAGATCATAGAGGATTCCCCCTACCGCCGTTTGCGCTATCGGGGCGAAGACTTGCCGACCGTCAGGAGCTTTAACAGTGAAGTAGTTTTACGGATTTCTTCCTTCAGCAAGTTAGTCTGCCCGGGAATCCGTGTTGGCTGGCTGGTAGGGGATACGGAAGTTACGGGGGCGCTTGCGGATTATGCCGAGGATACCTATATCTCCCCGAACCAGCTCAGTCAGGGTATAGTCCAGTGGTTAATTGGAAACGGCTGGCTGGAAGAGCGCGTCGAGGAACTAAGGGAGCTCTATCGACCAAGATTACAAACCACCGTTGATAGCCTCGAACGCTTCTTTCCCGAATCGCAGTGGATCGAAGCCGAGGGCGGTTTCTTCGTCGGGCTCTGGCTGCCCGAACCAGGTAAAACCGAGCGATTTTACCGCCGGGCGGAAGAACGGGGGCTGGTATTCTCCTCCCCCGACGGATTCTTCCCGGGAAAAGGAGGTGAGGGTTTCGTTCGGCTACCGTTTCCCGCCCTTACTCGGACAGAGCTGGAAGAAGGAGTAAGGAGGGCGGGAGAAATCTGGCACGAGATCTGAAGCATTTCGTAAAGGAGGGGTTATGAGTGAGCGTTAAAGTATCTTCCAAGGAGGGGTTGGAAGAGGTCCGCGAAAATACGGCAAACCTTCAGGCGGACCTCTCGAGGAGTACTTTAATCGAACTGGCGGTTGATCGAGGTGAGGCTCTGGTAAGCGAAAGCGGGGCCCTGGCTACCTGGACTCCGCCGGAATCTACGGGCAGGAGCCCGAAGGATACGGTAATCGTCCGTCGGGAGGAAAACGAGGAGGATATAGATTGGAATTCGCCGAACAACATACCGCTGGACCCGGAAACCTTCCGGCTGGTTTACGAAGATGCTCAAAAAATACTTTCCGAAAAAGACGAACTTTTCGAGACGAATCGAGTTATCGGTGCCGATAGCTCGTACGCGCTGCCGACAAGGACGATAACGGACCACGCTCTAACTTCTTTGTTTACTCTTAACATGTTCCGGCCGGAGCCGGCCGACCTGGAGCGGAGCGTATTTGCGGATCGCCGGTTTGACCTGATCGTCCTGCCCTGCGACAAACTGGACCGGGACAGGTACGAGGGCCGGTTGAGGAAAACCGAGGCAGGAAACACTCCCCGGATGATAGTCGCGATGGATTTTGAGAACTTCCTCGGGGTCGTGATCGGTTCCGCCTACCTGGGCACGGTCAAGAAGTTGATGTTTACGGTCATGAATTACCTGTTGCCGGAATACGGAGTGCTGCCGCTCCATTCGTCCGCAAACGAAGGGCCGGACGGCGACCCGGCTTTGTTGCTCGGTCTTTCGGGAACGGGGAAAACTACGCTTTCCGCGGATCCGAATAGGGCGCTCCTCGGCGACGACGAGCACGGCTGGGGGGAAAACGGAATAGCGAACTTCGAAAACGGCTGTTACGCCAAGCTGATAGACCTCGAACGGGACGAGGAGCCGGAAATCTGGGACGCCATTAACCACGAGGAGGACTTTCGTCAACACGGGGCGATCGTGGAGAACGCCCTGATGTACCCCGACGGCGAGTTTGATTTTCACGATGACCGGTTGACGAGGAACTCGAGGGGATCCTACCCGCTGGATTACCTTTCCAACGTCAAACCTTCCTCAACTTCGGGACACCCGGAAACGATCCTTTTCTTGACGGCTGATGCCAACGGTGTACTTCCTCCTGTGTCCAAGCTGGATAGAAATCAGGCCATGCTCTGGTTTCTCATGGGTTACACGAGTAAAATTCCCGGCACGGAAACCGGCTTGAAGGAGCCGGAAGCCTGTTTCTCACGGTTTTTTGGTCAGCCCTTCATGCCGAGGAATCCGGACGTTTACGCCGAGGCCCTCGGGGAAAAGATGAAGGAACACGGGACCGACGTTTACTTGGTTAACACGGGCTGGACAGGCGGGCCGTACGGGGAAGGAAAAAGGATCGACCTGGAGTATACCCGGGCAATGGTGGAAGGAGCCCTGGAAGGTAGCATGTCGGGATGGGAAGTGCCGGAAGACGAACTATTCCACCTCAAAAGACCGGAGAGCTGTCCCGGAGTACCTGATAGCGTCCTCGAACCGAAGGGAACCTGGGATGACCCGGGAGAGTACGAAGAAAGGGCGGAAAAACTGGCGGCCGAGTTTTCCGATTACTTTGACGAAGCCTACGGGGAGGTGGACATAAAGGAAGAAGTCATCAAAAAGTGCCCCGGGAAGTGACTTATAAGCTTGACAATTTTGCAATGAGCTGTGAATATGGTAACAATATTACTGTCGAAAAGACATCTCTAAGAGGGGGAAAAATGACTGAAGTTAATCCATTCGAAACTGCGCAAAAACAACTGGATAAAGCTGCCGAAGTGCTCGACCTGGAAGATTCGGTGCACGAGGCGCTGAGAGAGCCAATGCGTACATTCATCGTTAACTTTCAGGTCGAAATGGATGACGGCTCCACGGAGACGTTCAAGGGCTATAGAGTTCAGTACAATGATGCCCTGGGACCGACGAAGGGTGGCTTGCGGTTTCATCCGGAAGAAACGCTCGACACCGTCAAAGCTCTCGCCGCCTGGATGACGTGGAAGACCGCCGTTGCTGATATCCCTTACGGCGGAGGCAAGGGCGGAGTGGTCTGTGACCCGACTCAGCTTTCCGAGTCCGAACTGGAAAGAATTTCCCGGTCCTACGTCTGTGCAATCTCGGACTTTATCGGCCCGGAAAAGGACGTTCCCGCACCGGACGTTTACACCACTTCCAAGACGATGGCCTGGATGATGGACGAGTACAGCAAGATAAAAGGAGTCAACGCTCCGGACGTTATTACCGGAAAACCCATCGAGGTTGGAGGGTCACTTGGTAGAGGTGATGCCACTGCTCGCGGCGTCATTTACACTATCAGGGAAGCGGCGAAGGAAATGGGTATGAACCTGGACGGGGCTACGGTCGCCGTTCAGGGTTACGGTAACGTCGGCTCGCACGCCCATCGACTGGCGGAAGAGCAGCTTGGTGCCAACGTTGTCGCGATTGGCGATGCCGAAGGTGCGATCTACTCCGAGGACGGTATAAATTACTCGAAGGTAAAGGAGAACATGAAGGAGCACGGGATATTTGCCAAGGACATAGAGGGGACGGAATACCTGGGGGACGGCAACGAGGGGAACGGAAAATTGCTCGAGCTTGATGTCGATATTCTCATTCCCGCGGCGATAGAGAACGTTATAACCGAGAAAAACGCCGGTAACGTCGACCCAAAGATTCTGGCGGAGGCCGCAAACGGGCCGACCACGCCGGAAGCGGACGATATTTTGAACGATAACGGCGTCTACGTCATTCCCGACTTTCTCTGCAACGCTGGCGGAGTGACTGTTTCTTACTTCGAGTGGGTGCAGAACCGCAATCGTTATTACTGGTCAGAAGCCGAAGTTTACGAGAGGCTGGACAAGAAGATAACCAAGGCCTTCAAGAACGTCCACTCAAAAGCTCAGGAGGAAGAGGTAGATAACCGTACTGCTGCTTACATGGTTTCCATAGAGAAGATTGCCGAAGCAATGCGGCTGCGCGGCTGGGTCTAAGCGGACTGATTGTATATCCTGAAATAAACGAGAATCCCCCGCATTACCGCGGGGGATTCGATATTTCCGCCTCCGATATTTACTCCCTGACGAGCTCCAGCAGTGCTTCCGCGGCCTTTTCCGGGCCTTCCGTTTCCATTCCTGATATCCCGAGTCTGGTTCTGAGCTGGCCGACGAATACCTGGCTCTCGTAGAACTGTTCGAAGAACTTTTCCGCTATTTCATCGTGTTTTTCCTTGAACTGGGCTGGACCGAAGGGGTTTGCGAAGTAAGTATGGCTCAGTCCGGTTTCAGAAGTGGTCCCTTTGGACATCCTGGCACCCTCGCTAAATACGGAGATCGCCTTCTCCGGCGATTCCAGCCTCTCGATAATCGGGTGTTCTTCGTCGACTTCCTCGAAGTTATTGGCGTAAAAGAAGTAATCAATCGGCATGCCCTCTAGCACCTTCTCTATCGGAGCTACCGGCATCAATGCCCTGGCGTTTGTTCTCTGCGGGCTCATAAAGATCGACCGGTCCAGCTGTTCGAAGGCGTAGCCTTTCTGCAGGTCGTCCAGCCTGACAAAGGCGCCGGTTTCCGTGCCGTAACCGAGCACCTCCCCGGACTCGTTTATACCAAGTGAACCCATGTCGTCGCAGATTATCTCGGTTTCCTGGATTAACTCTTCCCCAATTACTCGGAATGCCTCGAGCGTCTCCGACTTTCCGGCACCGGAACCGCCCATGATCGCTATAGTGACCGGGTCCTCCTGGTTTCTGAGAAAGATACGGGTCATTGCCCCGTGCAGCGGCATCCGGCCCTTGTCCATAGCAATCGTGTTGTGCAGGGTCAGCATCATCTTCTTGACGTAACCGAAGTAACCGAACCTCGGCTCGCGCGGCAGGGCCCCGTAAAGCAGGTCGGTTTCCTCGTCCCGGTAAAATACCGTGGGCAGGTCGCCGTATTCCTGCATGTCTTCCGGATCCAGACCGTAAGCGTAAACTGCGTCCGGCTCCTCCTCGAGTTCGTCGCCCGTTGCCAGCTCGAACAGGTTGGCCAGGGAAGTTCCCAGGTCCATGAAGTCCTGATGAAAGAATACGTCAATCCGGAGATCTCCTACCTTTGCCGGATAACACATCCAGTCCTGCGGATTGACTTCTGCTCCTTCGATCGGGTTGTCGTCAGTTTCCTGGAACATGCCAGTCCGCTTGTTCATCGGCGGGTCGATGACGAACGGTGGTTCGATGGTTACCTGTTCGATGACCGGAACCTGCCCGAACTTCTCCTTGATCAAGTCGGGGTAGTTAAATTCCTTTTTGTCGACCGCGAGTCCGACCTCGAAGCCGGCAGAAACCTGACGGTAGACGATCGGATGGCTGCTGGTGACGTTTTCGGCAATCGAGCGGTAGGCGGACCGGACCAGCTCCGTCAATTCGTCGAGTTCTTCGTTGAACTGAAGGTAGGGTCTCGTTCCCTCTTCACTGGATCCGTAACCGGTCCACTTGGCGATAAACCTCGTGTAATCGCGCCAGAAATCGTAGAGTTTCTCTATAAACTGATGAAACTTGTCCTTGTGTCCCAGAACGTCCTCGCCGAGTTCGGAACCCGGGCCGACTTCCTCAATTGGCCTGTCCAGCAGTTTAATCAGCAGCGGGTGAATCCTTTCGGTAATGGTCGGTGCCGGCTGCGATGCCAGTTCCTCAGGAAAGATCCTCAGCAGGCGCGAGTCCTTTTCCTTTAACTCCTCGATGAACTTCAAAATGACCCTCTGGGCCGGGCTGCTTTGCAATAATTCTTTCTCCGTCTGACACGGTTGTTCTCTTACGTTAAGAATTGCCTGGTTTCTCGACCAGGTAAGTCTATTGGTCTGCATGGTTCACCTCCGGGGTGAGTTCCAGGTTTGTTTTTCGCCGGTCTTACGAAAACACGGTAACTTGATAGAAGGTAATAGGAGAGGCTACAGGGGAAGGATTTCCCCCGTATTATTCGTGAGATTCCTGGAAGACGGGTTAACCTGTACGTAGTTAATCAATTTTAACATTTTTAAAGCTCTCCCTTAAAATCATGACATTATAATAACAATCGGGGATATAAGTCAAGAACAATTACTAACAGCCCGGCATGGTTTATTTTTTTAACGCTTGTTTGGAGTAATGAAGGGGTTAATAAGGGGCGGTTTTGGCAATAAGCTGTGAAAACCGGCGAGTAATTCCTATAATGCAGAACGCCCGAGTTTTCAATTAGCCGGGCGCAAAAGATGGGGCTCGTGACGGGACCCCTGTAGTCTAAACTTTATCAAAAAAACAGCCGATTGCTTCCGGGTAAAACCCGGACCGTAATCGGCGGGTTTGGTGATGATTATTTCCAGAGGGTACAGAGCAAGAAAGCTGGTGACGATGGGGGAGAAGGGAGTTATTTCCGATGGGCTTCTTCTAATCGGTGACGAAGGAGTAATTCAGTACTCCGGGAAGTTCCGTGAAGAAGAGGTTCCCGACGATGCGGAACTAATCGACTTTGACGATAAAACTCTGATGCCGGGGATGGTGGATGCTCACACGCACGTGGGTATTCATGAGGACGGGGAGGGCTGGGAAGGACGGGATACGAACGAAATGACCGATCCAATAACGCCTCAGGTTAGAGGTATCGACGGAGTGAACCCGGCCGGTCCCGGCTTTAAGGATGCCGCGATTGCCGGGGTTACGTCCGTTAATACCGGTCCCGGCTCCGGTAACGTGATTGGGGGACAGTTCGCCGCCGTAAAGACAGGTGGCGGGACTATCGTGGACGATCTCGTGGTCCGCGAGCCGACTGCGATGAAGATGGCAACCGGCGAAAATCCCAAGCGGGTTTACGGAGAAAAGGACCAGATACCGAGTACGAGAACTGGAACGGCGGCTACCCTGAGAAAGGCACTCTTCGAGGCCCGGGACTACCTTGAGCGAAAAAGGTCGGGAGAGGAAGGGGACGATGGTTTTAAAAAGGATTTCAAAAAGGAGTCGCTTCTCCCGGTTATCAAGGGTGAACTCAAGGCGAAAATTCATGCACATCGGGCCGACGACATAGTATCCGCAGTTAGAATAGCGGAGGAATTCGGGCTGGATTATTCGATAGATCATTGCACCGAAGGGCATAAAATTGCGGATTTTCTGGCGGAAAAGGACGCCGAAGCAGTAGTGGGGCCCAGCCTTACGGCCCGGAGCAAAAGAGAACTCGTCGAAAGAACCTTTAAAACCGCGGGAATACTGGCCGATGCCGGACTGACGGTGGCAATAACGTCCGATTCTCCTGTCGTGCCGATTCAGTACCTGCCCCTGCTTGCCGGCTTTGCCGTTAGAGAAGGGATGGAAAAGGCGGAGGCCTTGCGCGCCATTACGATTAACGGTGCGAAGATAGCCGGGATTGCCGACAGGGTCGGATCTCTGGAAACCGGAAAGGACGGGGACTTTTTAGTGATAGATGGTTCTCTGTTCGACCTCGAATCCAGCGTGGAACGAGTATTCATAGAGGGAGAAGAGGTAGAGCGAGAAAGCCCCTACGGCACTGAAAAGAAGAGGACGTTTTAGCCATCATGGACAAAACCGGCTCTGAACGGTTCGGGACCGGACCGGATCCGGGGGACGAAGAGGTTTATTCCGTTTCGCAGTTAAATAAGGAAGCCCGTTACCTTCTGGAGAAGCAGTTTGGTTCGATATGGGTCGAGGGAGAGGTTTCCAACCTGCACGTCTCCTCGGCCGGACATCACTATTTTACCTTAAAAGAGGAAGATTCGGAGATTGATGCGGTGATGTTTGCCGGTGACGCCGCCGGCCTGGACCTCGAACTGGAAGACGGGAAGAGCGTTATTGCCAGGGGGACTCTGACGATATACGAGCGGCGAGGACGTTACCAGCTCCGCGTCAGGAAGGTCAGGGAAGTAGGTGAGGGGGAGTTGCAGAAGAGGTTCCAGGAGTTAAAGAAAAAGCTCAAAAAAGAAGGGCTCTTTGAGGAGTCAAAAAAGCAAAACCTGCCACCTTTCCCCGAGTCGATAGGAATCATTACTTCGCCGACGGGCGCCGCGGTTCGAGATATTGTTTCTACGATAGAGGAAAGGTACACCCCGGTCACCGGATACGTTTTTCCCGTAAAGGTTCAGGGGGAAGAGGCGGGAGCGCAGATCGCGGGGGCGATTAACAGGGCAAACGAGCTCAAGACGGAACTGGGGCTCGATGTTTTAATTGTTAGCCGGGGTGGAGGGTCACTGGAGGACCTCTGGCCCTTTAACGAGGAGGTCGTCGCCCGGGCAATTTTCGCATCGGAACTCCCGGTTATCTCCGGCGTCGGTCACGAAGTTGACTTCACGATTTCGGACTTCGTTGCGGACGTCCGTGTTCCGACACCCACGGCGGCCGGCAAGAGAGTAGTGCCCGAGAGTTCCGAGATAACCAATAGGGTCGATTCGCTGGTCAAAAGGCTCGGCAACCGCCTGCAGGCAGAGATCAGGGAGAGGGAAGTTGAGCTCGACCGCGCCAGGACCAGTTATGGTTTTCGTTACCCGCTGCGAAAGCTGGAGGGTATGATTCAGGATTACGACGGCCTGAGCGAAAAATTGCTGACCGGGGGAAGTGCGGTGCTGGGCGATAGAAATGATAGGCTTGAGAAGCTGATGGAACGTCTCTCGCTCGCCAACCCCACCAGGTTGTTGCGGAAGGGGTATTCGGTGACGTATGGCGAGGCAGGCCAGGTCATAAGTGATCCAAAGAACGTGAGGACCGACGAAAGCTTGAAGACTGTGCTACATAAAGGTATTATTCGTTCTGTGGTGACGGAGACGGAGGTCGAAGATGGTGAGTGAAGAAGAGAAGATAGATGTAGAGGAAAACCTGAAAAAGCTTGAGGGGATAGTTGAAGAGCTCGAAGGGGAGGATCTGGAGCTGGAAAGGTCGATAGAGCTCTTCGAAGAGGGGATCGAACTGGCCGAAGGGATCCAGGAAGGTTTGTCCACCGCCGAGGTCAGGTTGAAAAAAGTAATAGAGGATAGCGAGCTGGACTTAAAAGTAGAAGATTTCGACATTTGACTTTAGAGCTACCGAGTTCCATCTATACTATTTTTCGCTACTTCACCAGAGCGTGGTTCAATAATGAAAAATTACGATAGTCTGGATGCATTGTTCCGTAGTGCGACTTCAAAGTTCCCGGACAGCGATTTTAAGACGTCAACTTCCGATCCTAATAACGGTTACGAATACAGGAAGATATCTTTCGGGGAAATGGCCGATCTCGTTTCTAGGTTGGCATACGCCATGGTAAACAAGTTCGAAATAGAACCCGGGGATAAAGTCGCGATAATTGGCAGGCCGCATCCCAAGTGGGCCGCGTCTTTTTTTGCGGCTCAGCGGGTAGGAGCTACGGCCGTACCCATTGCCTATAATTTCACAGTCGAAGAGATACGGCGTGTATTGCACGAGTCCGAGTCCAAGCTGGCGCTGGTTCAGAGCGATAAACATTCCGTAGTTGCCAGTAAGTTTGACGAGCTGTCCTACCTGGAAAACCTGGTAGTCTACGGGGGAGATTCAAATGCCGGTTACCATTCCTGGGATTCCTTCCTTTCCGAGGAGAGGATGGAGGAAACAAGGAATCAGGATCCGGACGAGACCGCGATTTTGATGTATACTTCCGGCACCACCGGTCACGGCAAAGGGGTGATGCTGTCCCATAAGAACCTGCTGGTGAACGTGCGGGATATAGCTGAGACCCTCGACGTCTCTCCCGCCGATTGCATGGTTTCCATTCTCCCCTGGGATCATATTTACGGCTTGACTACCACACTGCTGGTCCCGCTGGCTTTTGGCGCCTCGATGGTCTATACGAAGGATTACAGGAACCTGCAGTCCGTACTGAAGGAGAACGATGGGACCATACTGCTTGGAGTGCCAAAGTTGCTCAACGCGCTTTACGAGGAAACGATAACTAAAATAAAGTCCAGCTGGTGGACCAGGTGGCTGTACAAGCTCGCGCCCGGCTTATTAAAAAGCAAGGTCAAGGACAAGCTGGCCGGGGAGCAGTTCAGGTTTATCACTTCGGGTGGCGCCCCGCTCAGTCCGGATACTGCCATGGGCCTGAGGGAGCTGGGGATAGGAGTTATGGAAGGTTACGGGTTGACGGAGACTTCTCCCGTTCTGACTTTTAACCGGGATCCGTTTACTGACAAAGCCGGAAGCGTCGGTCTGCCGCTACCCAGCGTGGAAATTAAGCTCGAGGAGACCGATGACAAGGAGATCAAAGAAGTCCTGGTCCGGGGAGATACCATTATGAAGGGCTACTACAAGAACGAGGAGAAGACGAAAGAAGTTCTCGACGAGGACGGCTGGTTCAGGACCGGAGACTCAGGCAGGCTGGACGAGGACGGACGGCTCTACCTGAATGGAAGAACGAAGAACGTTATAGTTCTCGAATCCGGCAACAACGTCTATCCCGAGGAAGTCGAGCACGAACTGGGCCGGATTACCTTTATAGATGAAGTCATGGTCAAGGAAGGTCGCCGAGCCGGTAGGGC
>CAZNVA010000021.1:0-14397 GCA_964576335.1 uncultured Thermotogae bacterium
ACTTCAGAGAAGCTATGGCAAGGGTGGACCGGGCGATTGAGAAGATGGAAAAGTTCGAGGTGTTTTCCTTTACCGGAATAGATTGGAACGACCTGTACGGGAGAAAGGCAAGGGTAGCAAAAGGGCTTGGCAAGTGGGAAGTTGCGATTGAATACATGAAAAAAACGGTGCCGGAAGTGGACCGTGATTTCCTATCGGACGTTTACCTGGATAAGTATCTGGAGACGGGGGATCAAGAGGATATCAAATCGTCGTTCTTGAACGCAGGACTGGTATTTCAGGATACTCCCCGGCTCGTTCTGGGCGCACTCCGTAAGTACTCCGAACAAAAGGGGCTGGTGGCCCGGGGCCTGGATTATTTCAGGAGCGTCGCTGAAAAGGAGGACTCGGATATCTACCAGCTGGGGGATAATAGAAGTATGCCGGCTTTCCAGCTAAAACTTGGTTTGGCGCTGCTCGAATCATGGCGGGAAACGAATGACGGGCTGGAAAGGTCGTTAAGCCTGCTCGAAGAGGCCGGGGGGTTTGCGGATAACGCGGAGAAGCAGGCCCTGGTTGACGCAGTGAAGAGCAGGGTTTACAGGGAACTAGGCCGGACGGAGAGGGCCGAAGAGCTGAAGCGCCCAGCGATCGATTACTTCTCTGGTTACTCAAGTCTCTACGATGATTGGGTTGGTTTCCTCCGCGCTGCAGGAGGAGCATAGCAGAGGGCCCCGGACCGGTTTCTTTTATACCGACTCGATTGGTCGTTTCGGTACAATATCACATCAAGACCACTTTTCCTAAAAAACTTGGTGGTGCGGCGGTTGAATATTCGATCGGAACGAGCTAGTTTTGCTTTTTGAGGTTTTTATTTTTGGTTTTCCATTTTTTTAACAGGGGGGGCGAAGTTGGTCGAAGGAGAAGAAAACGGGGAAAACGAATATTCGGATTTTTCAAAATTATACCTGCTTAAGCGTTTCTATCTTGATTACCTCAAGCCGAACTTCCGGGAATACTTACCCGTTCAGGTCTTACACGTCGTTGGGGCCCTGGTCGGATTGGTGCCCCCGCTTCTGCTGAGAAACCTGATTGACGAAGCAATACCGGCTCAGAATATCCACCGGGTGGTTGTTCTCTCGCTGCTCGGTTTTGGCTCCTTTGGACTAGTTGCTCTGATAAGGTTTCTCAGAAACTATTTCGGACACCGGATAGCGCAGAAAATCGTATTTGAGATGCGGAACGATATTTACGACCATTTTCAAAATCTACCACTGAAGTTCCACGACCGGAAAAAGACCGGGGAGCTTATGTCCCGGATAATAGACGACCTGAACGTCCTCCAGGAGTTCGTTCATCACGGCCCGGAGGGTTTTCTACAGGCAACTACGACCATAATCGGCGTACTCGTCATCCTGTTCACGCTCGACGTGCCCCTGACGCTGATAGCTTTATCCTTTACGCCCTTCCTGGTTGTTTTCGCTCTTACGTTGATCAAGAGGATGCATCGGGCTTTCCGGCGAAACCGCGAGGCAAAAGGTGAGCTAAACGATCGGCTGGAGGACAACCTCGCGGGGATGAAAGTCATAAAATCCTTTGCAAACGAAGATGAGGAGATGGAAAGGTTCTTTCAAAAAAACGAGGAACACTACGATGCTCGAGCCGCGGCCATCAAGTACTTCAGCACGCTCGGCCCGGTCTCGTACTTCTTAAATAGTTTTGGCCTCGTTCTGACGATAGGTTACGGTGGCTACCTGGTCTTCCAGGGCTCGCTTACGGCGGGCACGGTAGTTGCTTTTTATACTTACTTGATCAGGTTCAGGGCGCCGATACTGAGGCTGGTGCAGATAAGCCAGCGGCTCAGCCGGTTTTTCGCGAGCTCGGAGAGATTCTTTTCCCACCTGGATATCGAACCGGATATAGTTAAGTCCTCCGGGGGGTTCTCACGGGATAAAGACGAGATTGAAGGAAGAGTTGATTACGACAATGTATACTTCGAATACGAAGACGAAGAGAAGGTCCTATCCGAGATAGATTTTTCCGTCGAACCGAAGGAGACCGTGGCACTGGTCGGTCCCAGCGGTGCGGGAAAAACAACTATAGTCCGCCTTCTCCCGCGCTTATACGAAGTAAATCGCGGTTCGGTAAAATTGGATGGGGTAGACGTAGCCGATTGGGATCTCAGGAGCCTGAGAAGGAATATTGCCATGGTCATGCAGGACGATTACCTCTTCTCGGGGACGATACGGGACAACATATCTTACGGAAAACCCGATGTTACCGATGAAGAAATCAGGCGCTACGCCGGTGAGGCAAACGTGGACGAGTTCGTCGATGAATTCTCGGACGGGTACGATACGGATATAGGACAGCGGGGTGTAAAACTCTCCGGGGGGCAAAAGCAGAGGATATCCATCGCCCGGGCACTGATTCAGAATCCAAAGGTCTTGATACTGGATGAGGCGACGTCTTCAGTGGATACTTATACGGAAAAATTGATCCAGGAAGCCATCGATAAGGTCTCCAGGGGACGTACGACCTTTACCATTGCTCACAGGTTGTCTACCATCACGAACGCTGATAAAATCCTGTTTGTCGACGATGGTGAGATCGTTGAGTCGGGCGACTTTGAGACGCTGATGGACCAGGAGGGTCAGTTCTTCGAGTTTTATCAGCTCCAATTCGAGGAAATGACCGATTGACCCGGGAAACCATTAAAAAACATAAAGGTGGCTGGTTATTGCTATGAGCGAGGACGTTCCGAAGATCGAAGAGTTTTTCGACCTGAAAAGAACAGCTTACGCGGAATACTACGAAGGAATCGGTTACCCCTGGGAGGTCCTGGAAAGGATCCCGGGAATAGTGGATAAAGAGCTAGAGTCAGGTGTGGCCGGTTCTGTTGCGGATTCGGCAAATATCGGGGAAGCGGTAGAGATAGGCGAGGGCACCGTTGTGGAGCCCGGAGCGACGATCAAGGGCCCAGCTATCATCGGCCAGGACTGTGAAGTCAGGAGCGGGGCCTATATCAGAAGCGACGTAGTCGTTGGTGACGGAGTTACTGTCGGTCACAGTACGGAACTCAAACGGAGCCTGGTGCACGACGAAGCGGAAATTCCGCATTTTTCCTATGTCGGGGATTCCGTCATCGGCTGGAAGGGTCACCTGGGAGCGGGTGTAAAGGTGTCCAACCTCAAAGTAACCCGGGAACCAGTCGTAGTCCACCTCGGTGGGAAAGACGTACCTACCGGCTTGAGGAAGTTCGGTTGCCTGCTCGGCGATAAGGCCGAAATAGGCTGTAATTCAGTTTTAAACCCTGGAACGCTGATCGGAAGGAGGACGCTGACCACGGCCAATACTTCGCTTTCCGGGTACTATCCGCCGGACAGTTTCGTCAAATTGAAGCAGGAAATAGAGGTCAATGATCGAAGGGTCTAAAAAAGGAGGCCAATTTGGATTTATTTGGTACCGATGGCTTGCGGGGCGAAGTTAACGAAGAAATAACCCCCGAACTCGCGCTTAAGCTGGGGAAATCGACGAGTCTCATCACGGAGAGAGGGGATTCGGTTCTCATCAGTACCGACACTCGACAGTCCGGACGGGCCTTTGAGTACGCCCTTGCATCCGGGGTAGCTTCGACCGGCAGAAATGCCTTTCTCCTGAACGTACTTCCCACTCCGGCCGTCCCTCTTCTACTGGACGAGTTCGATGCAAAGGTTGGGGCAGTGGTTTCGGCATCTCACAACCTGGCACAGGATAACGGAATAAAGTTCTTTGGCTCGGATGGCTTGAAACTTACCCCCAACGTGGAAGAAAGGCTTGAGCAGTTTATAGTTTCCGGTGACGGGGAGAGCAGGGCAAACTGGAGGGAAATTGGCGACGTTACCACGGTCGATGATTCGGAAGAACTTTATATAAAGCATCTGAAAAACAGGTTCTCCGAAGGATTGCCCGATCTATCCGGGATAGAACTTACAATTGACTGTGCTCACGGTGCAACTTACCGGGTTGCTCCGAGAATATTTTCCGAACTCGGGGCCGAAACGTCTTCTATAGGTGTGAAGCCGGACGGTTTTAATATAAATCAGAACTGTGGGTCGACCTCTCTCCAGCGTTTGAAGGAAACTGTCGCTTCCGGCGGCAGTGATCTGGGAATTGGGTTTGACGGTGATGGCGACAGGGCCCTGTTCATAGACGAGGAAGGCAACGAGGTAAATGGGGATCGTGTCCTTTATTTTGCGTCCCGCTACCTGCACGAAAACGATCGACTGCAACCTCCGGTGGTAGTTTCCACCGTTATGAGCAACCTCGGGCTCGAAAACTCGCTCTCCGAGCTGGGAATAGAACTTGTCCGCACCCGGGTCGGGGACAAATACGTTGCCCAGGAGATGATAAACCGCGGAGCAATTATCGGGGGAGAGCAATCCGGGCATATAATTTTCCGGAATATCAACACTACCGGAGACGGGATAGTTACCGCCCTGATGGTTTTGAGTATAATGAAAGAAACGGGAACCAGTCTGTCGGAACTTGGTGAAGATATGCTTCACTACCCTCAGTACCTTGAAAACGTCCCGACGGAAAACAAGGAGGATTTTCAGGTAGACGGAGCAATTAAGGCCGAAATATCTCGGTGGGAGAAGAAGCTGGGCGACTCGGGAAGAACCCTGGTCAGACCATCCGGGACGCAGGACTTAATCAGGGTGATGGTCGAGGGCCGGGATCAGGATACCGCAAAAAAAGCCGTCAGCGAGCTCGCCGGCTTCATAGATGAAGAGCTGAATGGATGAATATTCACCTCTTTTTTTCTAATTAAGAGAGTTATTTCGCAGGGATTTCAGGCTCGACACGGAAAACTCCAGCTCGGAACCACTCAGTTCGGGCGAACTGGCCATCCGTTCTTCGGAATAATTGGTTGGGTTCTCCAATTCGAGTTCAGTATCGAAGATACTCCCCCTCCGCCCGGTGGCAACCTGATAGGCATCGTAGGAGCTGTAACCGTGCCAGGCCAGCTGGAGTGCCGGCAGTACTCTCCAGATTGGGGTATAAGTGAAAGGGAGATAATAGATGGAGGATACGCCTACTCCGACTACGAAGTGAGTCAGGGCTTTGTTTGGCTGGTCGTTAACAAGTTGTCCGGAACCAGGTATGACAAAGGAAGCTATTGCCGGAACTATCGGTGAGAGGTCCTCTTGCGCACGAACGGTTGTGCTGAATCCCGCTGCAAGCAGTGAGAATACCAGAAGGAGTCCGATGATTTTCGGTAGATACTTCATTTCTAACACCCCATGGTGAAGAAGATTTCGAGACCGTATCCGGCGCCGGGTAAAAACCCAAAAACTTAACTTCAAAAAATTATAAAACCATACAACGGGTATTCCAACTTGGACTTTTTGCCGCATAGTACCGGCTGGCTGGATCACAAGTTGAAAGCGACCCCGGCGAAATGTAAATTTATAGTGAGAGGGGTGGTAAGGATGAAGAAAGGAATCCTGCTTTCTCTCTCGGTCCTGGTAATCGTAGTCTGCTCCGCTTTTCTCATCCAAGTGTTTGGGGTACACTGTCCTCTCTGGTTCAGAGTGGCCCTGAGTGGAAGCAAGAAGATTGGCACGCGGTTGGTACTCCGGATAATCGAGCAGCACTCGACTGTTTCTATTCCTTTCTGGGGTACGGTGTGATTCTTGAATCAAGGCACGAGAACGGGCACGAAATTCAAGATAGCTTGCCTCAGAACGGGTAGATGTTATCCCGTGTACCCGCTGGTTGATTTAGTCTGGCCCGGAGCCACATAATTTTATAGAATCCTTTCTCCGGGGTCTGATGAAGGAGAAGGAAAGGGTAAGCTCAAAAGATCCCTTCAGTACGGGGACTTTCTCAGTGATCTGGAGGAATTGTCATGAAGGAAGCCATGTTCTACGAGGAACTGGACGGTGATGAGGTCAGGTGTAACCTGTGCCCCTGGAACTGTAAAATATCGGAGGGAGAACGTGGTATCTGTCGGGTCCGGGAAAATCGGGACGGAAAGCTCTATTCGCTCAGTTACGAGAACGTTTCCTCCGGTAATCCGGACCCGGTGGAGAAAAAACCGCTATTTAACTTTGCTCCCGGTACTAGGACCTACTCGATCGCCACTCCCGGCTGTAACTGGAAGTGCAAATTTTGCCAGAACTGGCAGATAAGTCAGGGGCCGCTCGATGGAAGATCAATTAAGCCGGAAGAGATAGTTCGGGCCGCGAAAAAGTCCGGCTCAAAGGGGATAAGTTATACTTATTCCGAACCGACTATATTCTACGAGCTCGCTTATGATACGGCCAAGCTGGCACACGAGGCAGGGCTCTACAACACCTTTGTCACGAATGGTTACATAAACAAGGAGCCAATTAGGAAAATTGCTCCTTACCTGGATGCCGTGACCGTTGACTTTAAGGGGTCCGGAGACGATGATTTCCTCCAGAAATTTGCCGGCGTTCCGTCGGCCGACCCGGTCTTTCAGTCGCTCAAGGAGTACTATTCTCAAGGGCTGCACGTCGAAGTTACCGATTTACTCGTCCCCGGGATTGGTAATTCCGAGAGCAAGATTAAGGGGCTGGTGGAGTGGATCGTCTCCGAACTCGGAAAGGAGGTACCGGTTCATTTTTTGAGGTTTTATCCCGCCCACGAAGTTCAGGACGTCCCTCCAACCGACGTGAGTAAACTGGAAAAGGCGAAGGAGATAGCGGAAAATGCCGGCCTGGATTACGTATACCTCGGTAACGTGAGACGAGAAAACGACATCAATTGCCCGGAATGTGGAGCTACTCTGGTGGAAAGAACAGTCCGACGGACGAGACGGATCAATCTGGAAGGAAAAAAGTGCCCGGAATGCGGAGCCGAAGTAAACGTATCCGGATTAAGGTGGATCGAATGAACCCAATGGGCTCCTGCGCTTTGCAATCACGGTTTGGTGAAGTTATAGTCTATTAATTGTTACTGGTCCGTCCGTTTAAGCGGATTTGCGCTACGTCAGTGAGGGTTATTAATTAAGTTTTTCAAACGGAAGTTAGTTTATCCATAAAGAGAAGTTGATCTTAAACGAGGTAATGCACAACTTGAGCTAAAAATAGGTGATATATATGGAAAATCTAAAGGGGAGTCGCATAGCTTTTCTGGTCGAAAACGGCTACGAGGACATGGAATGCTGGTATCCCAAGATCCGGCTGGAAGAGGAGGGAGCCGATACCATCGTTGCTTCGCGGTCGGCAGGGATTTACGAAAGCAAACATGGTTATCCGATTGAAGCCAGCTACCCTGCTGGCGAGCTGGATCCCGATAACCTTGACGGAGTCGTGATTCCAGGCGGAACTGGTTCACCGGATAAACTCAGACGATCCAGCGACGTTACAGATTTTGTCAGGGAGATGGATGAGAAAGGTAAAATGGTTGCCATCATCTGCCACGCCGGCTGGGTACCAATATCAGCAGGAATTCTGGAGGGTAGAACCGCCACCAGCTATGAAGCAATAAAAGACGACATGGTAAATGCAGGCGTGGACTACAGAAACGATTCTGTAGTAGTGGATGATAACCTGATAAGTTCAAGACATCCTGGCGATCTGCCGGACTTCCTCAAACGGATAATTGATTACCTGGCTTAATTTTTTGATAGTTCAGTTAGCGGCTGATAAAATTCAGAGTTTTCCCAGACGGTGATTTTTGTAAATGCTTGATATTGAAAAATTACGAGAGAACCCGGAAGAAATCGAAAACAGGCTAAGAACAAGGGAAAAGAACCTGGACATCGGGAGGATCCTTGAACTCGACGATCGAAGACGGGAATTAATAGGAGAGGTAGAGGACCTAAGGCACGAGAGAAACGAGGAATCCGAGAAGATAGGAGAGCTAAAGCGGCAGGGGAAGAACGAAGAAGCGGAAGCGATTATCGAGGAAATGGGTCGGGTGTCCGACAAGATCGACGAGCTGGAGGACGAGTTAGAAGGAGTTAAGTCGGAATTCCAGGATCGCATGGCCGAGTTACCAAACCTGCCACACGAGTCGGTTCCCGTAAGCGATTCGGAAGAGGACAAAGAGGTGCTTGAGGAATACGGAGACAAGAGGGAATTCGATTTCGAGCCGAAGAACCACCTGGAGCTTGGCGAACAAAACGACCTCTTCCGTTTCGACAAGGCAAGCAAAATTTCGGGGGCCAGGTTCCCGTTCTACTACGGGGACGGTGCCCTGATGGAAATGGCACTAATCAACTTCATGTACTTCTACCAGGTTCGGGAAAACGGTTATACACCGGTTTTCCCCCCTTACATGGCAAAGGGTTCAAGCTATTATACCTCGGGTCAGTTGCCCAAGTTCGAGGACGACCTTTACCGGATAGATGGCAGGGGGGAACGCGAAGAAAGCCTCTATCTCAATCCGACTTCCGAAAGTATAATGGTGAACTACCACCGGGACGAAATATTATCCGAGGACGACCTTCCGGAGCGATTCGTCGCCTTTACAACCTGTTTTCGCAGGGAGGCGGGCAGTTACGGGGAAGAGGAGAGGGGGCTTATTAGAACTCATCAGTTCAATAAGGTGGAACTATTTCGCTTCACCCGGCCGGAGACCTCTTACGAACATCTGAGCGAAGTGATAGAGGACGCTGAATCCATACTGCGCGAGCTTGGTCTCCATTATAGAAAAGTGCTGCTCCCGACTGCCGACCTTGCGCAACAGTCGACCAAGACGGTCGATCTGGAAGTATGGATACCGACTCAGGAGAAGTACTACGAGGTTTCCTCAATTAGCAACTGTGAGGACTTTCAGGCCCGCAGGGGGAACATCAGGTATAGGCCGGATAAGGACGGGGAGAATGGCCAACCGAAACCGGAGTACCTCCACACTCTTAACGGGTCCGGACTGGCCACTTCGCGCTTGCTGGTGGCTTTGCTGGAAAATAACCAGAGAGAGGACGGAAGTATCAAACTACCCGACACTCTGGCAAAACACGTCGGAAAGGAAGTAATAGGTTGAACTCCAAGAGCATAAAAGTAAGAACGGTAGATCTGACCAAGAAGTTCGAGATAAACCGGAAGGAAAAGATAACCGCCGTAAGGAAGATGAACCTGGAGGCAACTTCCGGTGAAGTTCTCGGTATATTGGGCCCCAATGGAGCTGGTAAGACCACGGCGCTCCGGATGGTATCAACGATACTAAAACCCACGTCCGGAACTGCGGTGGTCGACGGTAATGACGTCGTAGAGAACCCGCTCGCAGTGAGGCAATCCATCGGGTACCTGGCAACCGAGATGGGACTTTACGGACGATTGACGCCGAGAGAAACCCTGAGGTTCTTTGCGAGAATAAATGGCCTGGAGGAGGACAGGATAGAGCCCCGCATGGAAGAGGTTTTTGGCATTCTCGACATGGAGGAGTTTCTCGGCCGTAAAGTGAATAACCTATCGACCGGGATGAAGCAAAAGCTTTCCCTCGCCCGCAGCATTATCCACGATCCACCGATTTTAATATTTGACGAGCCCACCCAGGGTCTTGATCTAATGACGTCCAAAACCGTCACCGATTACATAGAAGAATTTAAGAGAGAGGGGAAAACGATTATCCTTTCCACCCATATAATGCACGTAGCGGAAAAACTCTGTGATAAGGTAGCCATACTGTTTGAGGGAGAGGTCAAAGCTTTCGGGCGCGTGGACCAGCTGCTGGAAAGGCACGGGGAAGAAGATCTGGAATCCCTTTTCTTCAACGTTGCGGAGGCCAATAACCAATGAGGAATATCTGGCTTTTATTCAAAAAGGAAATTCTGGCGGCTCTCCGTGACAGGAGAACGGCGATCCTGGTTATCGTATTCCCGCTTGTATTTTACCCCGTTATGCTCGGGTTAATATTCCACTTTTCCAGTCAGAGCGTTCCGACGGAGGAAGGTACGACTTCCGAGGTCATATACGTGAATCGGGAAGCCTCTCCCGTACTGGCGGAAATGTTACGGAGCAAAGAAAACGTGATAACCACGTTTTATGACGAAGAAGCTTCGGCCCGTAATGCTTACGAGGCCGAGCGGGGTGACGTACTTGTACTCGTCTCGGAAAAAGGGTCTTCCGGTTTGAAAATTGACATCTCCTACCGCCAGTACGATCAGGACTCGGAGGTAGGCGTGAGCCGGACGAGAACGGTACTTGAGAGCTACCTGGAAAAAACGATGCGACAAAAACTCGAGAGCATGGGGATGAGCTACGAGCAAATATCTCCACCGATGGAGGTGAACGTAAACGGAACCGGGGACGCTCAAACAGCAATTGGCGGAGAAATGCTGAAGATGATGTTGCCTTACTTCGTTATCCTCTCGATAATTACCGCGGCCATGGGGCTTGGTGCCGAAATAACTGCAGGGGAAAAGGAAAAAAAGACCATCTCTACCCTGCTGGTTTCCCGGTTATCACGAGAGGAGATAGTCCTCGGCAAGTTCCTGACCGTTTTTCTGGTTGCATCCGTTGCGGCGGTTTTTAGCGTTATCGGCCTGATTTACGGGCTGGGGTTTTTCGGGGTTGAGTTGCCCATGGAAAGCCTGACCTTTGGAATATTCGTCAGTATCCTCTTTACTGTCCTGCCGCTTGTGGCACTTTTATCCTCTCTAGTGATTGGTATCGGCTCCTTCTCCCGAACTCAGAAAGAGGCCAACGTCTATCAGACCCCGGTGCTGATGCTTGTAGTTCTGACGGGGATTTTATCGATGACCGGCGGGCTTGATTTCGGCAATGCTGCCTTCTTTATACCCCTGCTCAATTCGCTCGAAACATTTAAAGAGCTAATCGCCGGAACGATAAACCTGTTTCATATAGCTGCAACGTTTTTGACCATGGTGCCGCTTACCCTGCTGTTTATTTACCTGTCTATCACCCTGTTTAAAAAGGAGGATATATTATTCAGGCAGTGAACATTGTTAATGAAGGAAGCCCTCCCTGGAAAGCTCGTTCGGAGGTACTCCAGTTAAGCTCCATGCTGTCGCTGGTTTCCTCTTAATCAGGAGGGTCAGTTTGGTTGAGTTGACTGAAATCGCGGAAAAGTATAAGGTTTTATAAATAATCCTCGGGAGCCTCCAGGATAATTGAAGGTGGGAAGATGATTTCAAAAAGAACTTTTATTCCGCTTTTTGCGGTTTTTCTAATCGTCGCCGCGGGATTTTTGTGGCCGGTTCCGGGTGCAAGGGGCCAATCAACTGAAGTTTCCGTCGACCTCGTTGGGGCCGTGGAAGCCCTTAAACGGGGTAATTATGGTACCGCTCTCGCTGTTCTTTCCGAATACGATGAAAACCAACCACTTGGATCCTACGCGGATTTGCTACTTGCGGAAGCTAGAATCGGACGGGAGGAATACCAGAGGGCACTCGAAGCAATCAACCGAGTTCAGCCCGGGTCTCAGGAGGAATTAGTTCGGTTTAGAAAAAAGTACCTGGAAGCAAGGGCTCAGCTGGGTCTTGGTCGTCTGGACCGGGCGTCCAGTCTTCTGGAAGAAGTCTCCGGTTACGCCGTGACCGCCGGGGAGCGTGAAAAAGTAATACAGCTGAAACTTTCAATTGCCCGGGAAAACGGCAATTCCATTGAGGCTCTGCGTCAGGTCATGGCCCTGATGGAAGTTACGAATTTGAGATTTGTCGGAAAGAGGCGGGACGAGCTATTCGACCTTGCCGAAAACCTGGTTGCGGAAATCGATTTCTCCCAGAATGGTGGGACAGAATACCTGATCCGCTTCGTGGAAGAGCTAGTTGATTACCGGGAGTACAGCAGGGCCAGGAGCTTGCTGCTGCGTCACATGGGTGACTTTACCGGAGAAACGAAGGTAAAGGCTTATTTCAGGCTTGCCTGGCTGGATGGTTTAAGACTGGATTATCCGGAAGAAGCCCTCTGGACTTTCCAGAGGCTGTTTCGGGCTAATTTAAGTCGCTCCATGGAGGCCAAGGGCCGTTACTACGAGGCTCTGACAAAGAACGGTATCGAGAACGATTACGATCTTAACTCCCGGCTACTGGAAATATACGAACGGTTTCCGGGAACGTATTTTGGCCGGTTGGCCGTCAGCCGGGTCTTCGCAAGAGTTACTGAGGAAGCAAACCTCCAGGAGCTTGATTCGGCGCTGGAACAGTACAAAAACCGGCTCTCCCGTTCAGCCGTCAGGGAAGCCACCTGGCGTTTATTCTTCAAAAGTTATCAGAGGGGAAATTACAAGCTGGCGCTCGACTATACGGGGTACCTCGAATCTTATTACGATAAATTACCGCCGGAGCTATTTTACTGGCGTCGTAAGGCTAAAATGGCAGGCCAGAGCACGGATCCCGGTAGTTATCTCCGGGTAGTTAGTTTCCAGGAAAACAACCCGACGAACTATTACTCACTGCTCGCAGGCAAAAACGGCTGGTCTCGCGGGAGTTTTAAAATAAGCGAGACGTGGAGCCAGCGGAACCTCGAACTGGAGGAAGTTGAATCCCGGTTACTGGAAACTGACCTATCGCCTCCTGTGCTCCAGAGGTTCCGGTTAGCTCTGTCTCTGAAAGACCATGGTTTATTCTCCCCGGCACTCGCCGGCCTCGATAGGCTGGAATCGGATTTAAGGACTTCGGATTACCTCTACCTCAAGCTTCAATGGCAAAAATTGGCCGGAAATTACAGAGAATCACTAAAAGCCGCTACTCGGTTAACCGGCTGGTACTACGACCAGAACCAGAGACCGCCGGTCGATGTGGTCAGGGCTGCTTACCCGACCTACTATTCTCAAGACGTCCGGAGAGTTGCCGGCAAATACGGGCTGCCTGAGTCCCTGATATACGCGGTTATACGACAGGAAAGCGCTTTCGATAGGGATGCTTATTCCACGGCAAAGGCAGTAGGGCTGACTCAGGTCATTCCTTCGACCGCGGAAGGAATTGCAGAGGATCTCGGGGTGGATGATTTTACCCCGGAAGACCTCTTTACCCCGGGTAACTCGATAGAATTTGGCAGCTTTTATATAAACAAGCAACTGGGGCGCTTCAGTGACGTCCGACTGGGTTTAACAGCTTACCATGGTGGTCCGGGTAACCTGCGTAGGTGGAAGGAAGAATTTACTACCTCGGATATAGATTTATTCGTGGAGCGGATACCGCTGGGGAGCACGAGAAATTACGTCAAATCGGTTTACCGGAATTATCTCGTCTACAGTCAACTGTATTAATAATCCTGAAGCGCGCCTTAAGTTATACGATTTTAATGGTGCCTGGAAAATGATGAAGGGATTAAAAAAAGAAACGGGAGACCAAATAGACGACCAGCCCGAGGCCCGTAATGCCCAGCGTCAAAAATAGGAACATCTTCAGGGCTAGCTTTTTAACGAAGGTCCTGTCGTCGTCGGAAAGGTCCGGGTCCTTTGGATTGTTGATCTGGATTTTATTGGCCTTTTTCCGCTGTTTTACGGACTTGTCGATCCTTCCCTGTTCCCTGTAAACGACCGCGAGGTTATGCTGGGCGTTTGCGTGTTCCTCGTTTTCTTCTATAGCTCTCTCGTAAGAGTATTCAGCTCGGTCCAGGTCATCGGCATCGTAAAATGTATTACCAAGGCGGTAGTACGCTTCGTCCTGCTTCACTCCGAGTTCGAGCGCTTCCAGCAGTACGTCTATACCCCGATCGTAATCTCCTTCCTCCCGTAATTTCTGGCCTTTTTCCAGAAGCTTCTCGACTCGTTCCTTTTTTTCGGAAAGCGAGAGGTCGGAGCGGGAATCTAATTCGACTCCAAAACCTTCTTGATCTTCTTTATGTCCTGCCATGTCTGGTATTTTGGGCTCCCTTTTTCTTTTGACGGGTTGCGGAGGAGGTAGCTGGGATGGAACATCGGAAATACCTGTATCTTCCCGCGCCAGCTGTAAAATTTCCCTCGTGCCGAAGTGATACCCTCTTCCGTGTCAAGTAAAGTCTTCGTCGCGGTATTACCCAGGGTGGCAATTATTGATGGGTTGATTTCTGCTATTTGTGCTTCAAGATAGGGTAAACAGGAATCTATTTCGTCGGATTTTGGAGCTCGGTTCTCTGGAGGTCGGCACTTGACGATATTAGTTATGTAAACCTGACTCCGCTCCAGCGACACCGACCCCAAAATGTCAGTTAACTTGTTCCCGGCTCTTCCAACAAAGGGTCGTCCCTGTTGATCCTCCTGCCTGCCTGGACCTTCCCCGACGAATAATAAATCGGAACCCTCATCTCCCTCGCCCGGAACGGCCTTCGTCCTGTTTTCGGACAGCCTGCATTTTGTGCAGGTCTTGACCTTATCCGCGATCTCCGCTAAATCCAATCGAAACAAACCCTTGTCAGAAGAATTGACCACCATTGGGCACCCGAAATTTGCATGCTTCAATTTAGAGCGGGCAACGGGATTTGAACCCGCGACTTACAGCATGGGAAGCTGTCGCTC
>CAZNVA010000022.1:0-14387 GCA_964576335.1 uncultured Thermotogae bacterium
TGGAAACCGATGAAGTCCGAACCGAGCATACCCTCGACTAATTCCTGCTTCCAGGGTATTATCCCGAACGTCTCCCACGGGGGCCAGGGAATGTGCCAGAACAACCCGATCTTGGCGTCCGGTTCCTCCTGTTTGATCATCCGGGGAACGAGTGCCAGCTGATAATCCTGGACCCAGATCCGATCTCCGGGTTTGTATTCTTCCAGGACGCTTTCCGCAAACCTCCTGTTTACCTTTTTGTAAATCTCCCAGTTCTCCCAGTCCAGGTTTGCCTTGTGCGGGAACGAATGACAGATTGGCCAGAGTGTGGAATTGGAAAAACCGTAGTAAAAACCATTGATTTCTTCCCGCGACAGCTCAAGTCGCTTGAGAGTGTAGCCGATATCATCATTGGGTACGACGATTTTGTCTTCTGCGTCGGTGACTTCGAAGTCCGCTTCTCCCCGACCCCAGGCAATCCATAGGTTGTTTGAATCCTTCATCATCGGGTCCAGTCCGGTGGTTAAACCACCGGCGCGTTTTTCCTGCTCGATGCCATCGTCGGAATGTATGTGCTGGTAGGGCTCAGCGTTCGAAACTACTATTAACCTTTCGTCTGACTCAGCGTTCGCCATCGGGTTCACCTCGGGGTTTTCGACCAGTATTATCAACAATCAGGATAGGATAACGATTGTGCTTTTGCAAAGTGATCACGAGAAGCGTTTTACATTTCTTCGGTCCTAAATTAGCTTTCTGGAAGCAAAATTTTTCTCAGTTCAACTTCCGTCCGCAAATTTTAAGAACTCGAGTCGGTTTGTGCCCACCGCATTTACCGGAACCATTGAAAGCCGGGTTAGGTGAATCAAGTAACCTTCCGTCGCAGTTCCTCCGCTGCTCTTTCCGGACTGACGATGTTGATGAAGTTGTCCGTTCCCCGTTCGAACCCGGCAGGGGTAGTGAGCCTGGGCATTATTTCCAGGTGCCAGTGGTAACTCCCCCCGTCCGGCGACTCTCCTCCGGCCGAGCCGTAAGGAGCCGTGTGGACGGTGAAGTTGTAAGGGAAACTACCCAGTCGCTCCGTAAGGCCGCTCAGCGTCCTCCGCAACGCTGCACTCAACTGGTTTATCTCCTCGTCCGTCAGGTCACTGAATACGCTCGAATGCGGCTTTGGTAAAAGCCGGGTCTCGTAGGGGAAACGGGATCCGTAGGGGCAAATTACGATGAAGCTTTCGTTTTCCAGCACGACCCTGGCCTCTTCCCTTTTTTCGGCACGGATCACGTCGCAGTACAGGCAGGAACCAGTCTCGTTTTGGTAGTTTTCAGCGAGTTCGTACTCTCGTTGCAGCATTTTTGGCAGGAAGGTCGTTCCCATGATTTGGCTGTGAGAATGTTCGAGTGACGCTCCCGCCCGCCTGCCCCGGTTTTTGAATATACTGACGTAGTCAATTTCCGCTTTTTCGCTCAACTCTCGAAACCGGTTCAGGTAAGTTCTGATCACCAGCTCGATCTCTTCAACCGGGAGGTCGACCAGCTCTCTGTCGTGCCTCGGGGTTTCGGCTAGGACCTCGTGGTAACCGAGTCCACCCATGCTACGGAATACGTCCCCCTCGATGCGGGCCGAACTCCCCTCGGGGTCAAGTGCGGGAAACTTGTTTGGAAACACGCGAACCTGCCAGCTGGTTTCGTCCTCTTCTTTGGACCTGATTGAAGTTATTTCTTCCGGGGTTTCCGATTCGTTTCCCGGGCAGAAGGGGCAATCCGGATCGACCTCTTTGTTGGTTTTGCTAGTGGACTCGCTCGAAAAGTCAAAAGGTCTGTCTCCTCTGGTTGGGGCAAGAATCGTCCAGAGACCTTTTGTAATTTCTCTCCTTATTTCTGGCATCAGCTCACCTTCCTGTGCTTTCCCGATTTTGAGTTTTTGGACGAACCCGCCTTATGACGGGTTGGAAAAATTAAAAATTATTTTGTCGGAAACTAGAAATCAGTTAAAGGTATCCTCCAGCCGCGTGGAGTTCAACTCTCTATTCTTTGATCCCAACCCGGCTATTCCTTCCATTCGGGAGAAAAGATTGGAGATTGATTGTAGTTCCCTATCTTATTTGTAAAATAAAGATGAGGAGCGACAGGATTTGTGGAACATTTAACTGGAGGAGAAAAAATATGATCGATAACGAAGTCCTGCAAGCGATTAGAGAAAGGAGGATGGTCTTTAAGTTCAAGGACGAGCCCGTCGACGACGAGGAGTTGAATGCCGTTCTGCAGGCGGGTTACTGGTCCGAGAGTTTTGGTGATTGTGAACCGTGGCAGTTTCTGGTCGTAGAGGATGAAGATATAAAGAAGGAACTCTACGAGTTAACCAAGCGCGTGACGATTTATACGGCGGGAATAAAGAACGCACCGCTGACGGTAGCCATTGCCATTACGGGCTGCGGCACGAGTCACTATATCGAGGAAGGAGCCGTTGCCGCCCACAATATGGCACTTGCTGCTCATAGCCTCGGCCTTGGGGCTTACTGGCTCGACGTTTACGATCTCGAAAACAGGGACGATTCGGTCGAGGCGGAGGCGAAAAGGCTACTCGGGTTGCCGGAGGACATCAGGTTGACTTACCTGCTTCCGCTCGGTAAGCCCGATCAAAGAAGGGAAGAGACCAGAGCCAAGCTGGACGATATCGTCCACTATAACAAGTTCGGCAACAAGTGAAGCATGGAATAATAAGATTAGCAGAGCCCCGCCAACTACATTGGTTGACGGGGCTCGATCCTTTAGTTTTATCTATCCGTAGATGGTAATTTAAGTACCGAACAACCTGTCTCCCGCGTCTCCCAGTCCGGGGTGAATGTACCCCTGTTCGTCCAATCTATCGTCAACTGCGGCCGTATAAATCGGAACGTTCGGGTGCTGGTCGGAAAAGTTTTCCACTCCTTCCGGCGCAGCTACCAGGCAGAGGAACTGGACGTTGTCTCCGCCTTCTTCCTTGACCAGTTCCACGCCCGCCTTCGCCGTACCGCCGGTTGCCAGCATCGGGTCGACCACGATGATTTGAAACTCGCTCAGTGGTTGTGGTAGCTTCTTGTAATACTCCACCGGCTCGAGCGTATCGTGGTCCCGATAGAGACCGATGTGGCCGACTCGGGCTTTAGGCAGCAGGTTTAGTACTCCCTCCAGCATTCCGACTCCCGCTCGCAGTATTGGAACGAGAGCTACTTTGGTTGCCAGGGTTTCCGACGTGGTCTTCTCGAGCGGTGTCTCGACCTGAGTTTCCTCCAGCGGGTAGTTCCTGGTTATCTCGTATACCATCAGGGTCGTCAATTCCTCGAGGATCAGTCGAAAATCCTGGTTGTCCGTGTTCTTATCTCTCAAATAGGTTAACTTGTTCTGAATTAAAGGGTGTCTTACCACGTTCAGGTTTTGTCCTTCCATCAGTTTTTATAAAACCTCCAGGTCGTTTAATACGTCCTCCAGGCTGGGTGAACCCAGTTCCTGAAGTTCGTAGGTGACTCGGGTGGTTGGGACGTCAAAATCGATCAGGCGCCTGAGGTCTATTGGAGTGCCAATTACCACCCCTTCCGGTGAACAGTTTTCTATCGTCTTCTTCAGGTCCTCTACTTGCTTCGGCCCGTAACCCATGGCGGGTAGGAGTTCGGGGATATGAGAATAGGTCTCAAAGGTCTCTTTCAGCGAGCCGGCTGCAAAGGGTTTCGGGTCGATTAATTTCTTTGCTCCGTACTTCCTGGCGGCCAGGGTGCCTGCTCCCAGGTCCATTTCGCCGTGAGTTACCGTGGGGCCGTCCTCGATAGCCAGGACTTCCTTCCCCGAGATTACCGAGGGGTCCTCCACGGTCAGCGGTGAGCTTGCTTCGATAATTTGCGCCTCGGCGTTAACGTTTCTGACGTTTTCCCGCACCCTGTTGACTGAATCCGGCGTGGCCGTCTCGACCTTGTTAATCACGACTAAATCGGCCATCCTGAGACTCACGTTTCCGGGATAGTACGTGTTTTCGTGCCCCGCCCGCAACGGGTCGGCCATCACTATACTGAAGTCGCTATTGTAGAAAGAGAAGTCGTTATTGCCTCCGTCCCAGACTATGACGTCGGCGTCCTGCTCGGCGCGGCGCAGGATCTTCTCGTAGTCAACTCCGGCGTAAACTATATTACCTCTGTCTATGTGGGGTTCGTATTCTTCCCTCTCCTCTATCGTGCAGTCGTGCCTGTCCATGTCCTCGTAAGTCTCAAAGCGCTGGACCTTCTGTGCCGCAAGGTCCCCGTAAGGCATCGGGTGCCTTATTACTGCTACCTGTTTTCCCATCTTTCGCAGTATATCCGTAACGCGGCGCGTCGTCTGACTCTTTCCGGAGCCGGTCCTCACTGCCGTGATCGAGATCAGTGGCTTTGAAGATTTGAGCCTCGTATGTTTCGGGCTCAATAACTTGAAGTCCGCCCCCGCGGCGTTGACCAGGGACGCCCTCTCCATGACGTACTGGTGGGGCACGTCGCTGTAGGAGAAGACGACCTCGTCGATATCGTGCTCATTTATCAGGTCCGGCAGGTCCGCCTCGGCCTCTATTGGAATACCGTCGGGGTAAAGATCACCCGCCAGTTCGGCCGGGTACTCTCTGCCCGCTATGTCCGGTATCTGAGCTGCCGTAAAAGCAACAACTTCGTAATCCTCGTTTCCCCTGAAATAAGTGTTGAAGTTATGAAAATCCCTTCCAGCCGCACCCATTATTATAACTTTTTTCAAAAATACCCCTCCTGTTGTCGACTAAAATTATTTAACCCTGGATAGGATAGAGATTTTTATCCTTTCTTGCAATATTGGCCCTGTAAAGAGGACGAATTCGCCCTGAAGGTGTAGCGCCCAAAGCTCTTTTCAAGTTTGCAAAAGGGAAGTTCCTTAAATACACTAGAGTGGATTATTTAGAGCTAAAGGGTAATTAAAGGTGTAAACCCCGTGATTATGGAAATGGAGAAAGACAGGTTAAGTACGTTTATTACCGATATAGACAATACCATCGCCGACACATCCGCCAGGCTCAAACGCTCGCTGAAGGAAGTCGGCCGGGAGGAAGTATACGAAAAAACTTCCGGGGGGTTTGGTGGCTTTTCCGATTACCTGAACGCGGAAGAGCTTGAGCGATTCTGGGGTATATTCCTTTCCGGAAGGTTCCTTTACCTGGACGAACCGGTACCTGCTGCGGCCAAATTTCTGACCCGGCTGGTCGAGGACGGAGTGGATCTGGTTTACCTGACCGGAAGGCACGACGATACCGGCGATACGATGCGTCCCGGTACGGTGGATTGGCTCGAGAAACACGGATTTCCGCCTCCCGGGCGGAATGGAACCGAACTATACATGAAGCCCGAGAGGTCGAAGGATGACCTGGAATTCAAGCTGGATTGTCTGGGTGAGCTTTTCCAGGCAAGTCCGGGTTCCGACGGGTTGGTCGGAGTTGGTGATCACCCCGACGATGCCGTCGCGTATCGGCGTTCAGGGGTCAAGCCCTTCCTGCTTACCTGGCCCGATCTGTTTAGCGAGAACCAGCTGGATAATTCCGCCGAGGGTGTCGAAGTCGTTGAAAACTGGACCGCGCTGGAGAAAAAGCTTTTTGTTAATTGATCTGAGGGTTTTTGAACCGGACAAGTGGTTCGAACTTCTCCTCTTTGACAAGGGAGGTAGTAGTGGCTAACGATTTTCCGTTTAAGCTCGGCCTGACGTCGCTGACCTATCCTAACTTGAACTTGACCGAGAACGTTAAGCGCTGTGGTGAGACTTACGACCTGATAGAGCTGACGCTGGAGTACCCGAAAAGTCTCCCGCTGACGGACGAAAAAATAAGCGAATTAAACGAACTCAAGGCGGAAATGGGACTGAAGTACTCAGTTCACCTGCCGCTAAGCGTTCAGCTGGCATCGACGAACCCTCACCTGCGCCGGGCATCAGTGGAAGTGATACAAGAGACCTACCGTAAAGCGGAAGCTTTGAGCCCGCTGGTTTACACGCTTCACGTTAACCCGATATATTACCCGGGCGGTTCGCCCCTTACGCATTTATTCGAGATAGAGCAATTCGAGGACCAGATTGACAGAGCCAAAGAGTCGCTCGTGGAACTGAAGGAGGTAGTTGATCCGGGGAAGATTGCGGTGGAGAACCTGTTTACAGACCTTTCCCGAATACAGGGTTTTTTGGAAGGAGAGGGTTACGGTAGGTGCCTGGACGTCGGCCATCTGGTAAAAAGGGACGAGGACCCCGTTCTGCACTATTACGAGAACTCCGACTCCATCATCAACCTCCATTTACACGGCGTGGTTAACGGGGAAGACCATCAGCAGCTGGAGCCGGATGCGGAGAACTTCGACCTCCTCGGGATGTTCGAGGCGATGGAGAAGCGCGGATATTCCGGGCCGGTTATCCTGGAGCAGTTTAAGCTCGAACACCTGAACAGGTCGCTGGAAACCATGAAGTCAGCAATAAAGGAAGTCCGGGTGGACTAGAACTATTTAGCCGGAAGAGGTAATGCTGGTATCCGGTTGTTCGGCTTAACCACTCCCGGAAGAGGTTAACCCTGAAGGCCGAACTTTTCCTCTAGCCTTTTTTCCACTACGTCCGGGACAAAGGAGTCTATATCCCCGCCGAGCTCCTTGACTTCCTTGACGATACTCGAGCTCAAAAAGGAGTATTCGCCCGCGGTCATCAGGAACACGGATTCGGTGTTCGGTGCGAGGTCCCTGTTGGTCAGTGCCATTTGAAATTCGTATTCGAAGTCCGAGTTCGCCCTCAACCCCCGGACTATCGATTCCCTGTCGTACTTTTTGGCACAGTCGACCAGCAACCCGGAAAAGGTAATTACCTGCGAAACCTCTATCGATTCCTCCTCCAGAGCCAGTTCCGCGATTTCCTTCCTTTCCTCCGCGCTGAATAGCGTTTCTTTTCCGGGGTTTTCCGCTATGCCGACTATGAGATCGTCAAATATTTTTTCGGCTCTTTCCACTATATCGAGGTGGCCGTAAGTAATGGGGTCGAAGCTGCCGGGATAAATTGCTTTGGGCATGAACTGGTTCACTCCTTTAATGTTATGGTTATTGTTTTTCCTGATTACCATCCGGTTACTGTATACCCTGTTGAGCCTGGCAGGTCAAATTATAGGGTCTATAGAGGTCTCGTTGAAACACCACCTGACAGTTACCATAGGGTTTACCGTAAAAACTTGCACAGCTGAATCCAAGGAGTTAAACTAAAGTGGTATGATAGGTTTAACTATATACCGGTTTTATGGGGTTGGGTGCTGACGGAGGTTTTTGGTTTACAACTGATTTGAAACGTTTCAAATTGAATTTATCAATCGGGAGGTTTTCGAATGGCTGAAGTAAGGTTAAGTAACGTGACTAAAAAGTTCGGCGATCTCACGGCGGTGGACAACGCGAACCTCACCATCGAGGATTCGGAGTTCATCGTCCTGGTCGGTCCTTCTGGCTGCGGTAAAACCACTACACTGCGTTGTGTTGCCGGGCTGGAGGAGCCCACTGACGGAGAAGTATACATTGGCGATAGAGTCGTAAACGGCGTCCCCCCCAAGGATAGAGACATCGCGATGGTATTTCAGAATTACGCGCTCTATCCCCATATGGACGTCTACAACAACATCGCTTTTGGGCTCAAGCTGAGAAAGCTCCCCAAGGACGAAATCGAGGAAAGGGTTAATAGAACCGCGGACCTACTCGGAATAGGGGACAAGCTCGAGTCAAAACCAAAGGAGCTCTCCGGTGGACAGCGTCAGAGAGTCGCAGTTGGCCGGGCCATTGCCCGAAACCCCAAGGTTTTCCTTTTTGACGAGCCCCTGTCGAACCTTGATGCCAAGTTAAGGGTACAGATGAGGGCCGAACTGCAGGAACTGCACCACGACCTGGAAACCACGTCCATGTACGTAACGCACGACCAGGTCGAGGCAATGACCCTCGGTAACAGGGTTGCCGTTATCGACGAAGGAATTATCCAGCAGTACGCGGCACCTCAGACGATTTACGACCAGCCGAGCAACAAGTTTGTTGCCGGGTTTATCGGTAGCCCGTCCATGAACTTCCTCGATGCCAGACTCAAGGAAGAGAACGGGGATATCTTCGTCGTCGGTGAAGGGTTCAAGTTGCTTCTTCCGGAAAAAATTACCAGCCAGCTTGACGGAAAGAGCGAGCAGGATATTACCTTTGGTGTCAGACCGGAGGACCTGGTGGCCGAACAGACGATCCACGAGGGCGACGAATCGAAGAGCTTTGACGTCCACGTTCTGGTTACTGAACCGCTCGGTGACGAAATCATCGTTCACTCCGAGGTCGGCAACCAGGAAATCGTGGCTCAGCTCGACCCCAGGGTGGATATAGATCCTCATCAGGACGTCAAGTTATTTGCCGATACGGACTACATCCATATCTTCGACAAGCAGACGGGAGACGCTCTGGTATAACCTCTACCTCCGGTAGTTGAATTAGCATCGGAAATCCGGTTATCATCGATTGAGGAGTAAGGGGCCTCCTTTGCCAAGAGGGGGCCTTTATCTTTTTCGTAATATGCGGGCTTAATCCGGGTTAATGGTATGAAGATATCTCGAATTTTGGGGAAGTTCAAGGACGTTATTGTAGATGGTCTGGTAGTAATAATGCCGGTTACCATTACCGGTTACCTTCTCTGGCTTGGTTACAACCTGATTGACGGTTTTTTCGGGCGAAATACCATGCTGGGCGCCCAGCTCAGTAACTCCCTGGAACGTTTGTTCGGGATAGAGTGGATACCAGGGTTAAGCATTATTTACACTGCGGTCGTAGTCCTGTTGCTCGGACTGGCCTCCCGGGTCTACGTGGGTAAGCTGTTCCAGCGCTACGTGAACCTGGTTTTAAAGAAATTGCCGCTGGTGAAGCGGATATACCCACCGGCACAGGAGATATCCGAAGCCATTCTCGGCAAAAGTTCCTTTTCCTCGTTTAAAGAAGTAGTTCTGGTCGAGTATCCCAGGCCGGATAGTTACACTCTGGGCTTCGTGACGAACCACATTGGGGAAAGGGTTACCGTATATATTTTCCCCGCGCCCAACCCCTTCACCGGCAGGATACTCTTTTTCCCGGAGGAGGACGTGACTTACGTCGATCTGTCCGTCGAGGAAGGAATCAAGCTGATCATCTCCATGGGTATCTCTTCCCCGGAATCCCTCTACGAAAACGCTGACACTGCCGGGGAAAAAGCCGGCGGTTCCGGTTCAGCTGAAGAGGAAGAGGTCGAGGAGGTTTGAGCTAAAAGTTGATACCGATTCGCGATACCAGGCCGAGTTATCGCTTCTCCTGGGTTACGGTTACGCTGATATCGCTCAACGTCATCGTATTCCTGTTCCAGCTCAGCCTGAGCACCCAGCCCTCCCTGACCTTGAACATCACTGAATGGAAACAGAACGGGGTCGTCCCTTTTAATGACCCGCGCCTCTCCGACCCAGGGGTAAGAGGAGTAAGGATTTCGCCGAAACGGAACTTCATCTTTAGGTTCGGGGCAGTGCCGGGAGAGATCTCCAGCCTGAAGGACTTTCCCCCTTACGTCCCCTTTCCGGTTCTCTTTACGCTGGTTACCTCTACCTTTCTGCACGGCGGTTTCTTTCACCTGATTGGTAACATGTTATTCCTCTGGATATTTGGTGATAACGTCGAAGACGCCATGGGTCCGGTGCGGTTCGTCGTCTTTTACTTCGTTGCCGGGGTGGCCGGTGCCATGCTGCAGATCGTGGCCACCAGCGGTAGCGGAACCCCCATGATCGGTGCATCCGGAGCTATTGCCGGAGTCATGGCAGCCTATCTTCTGCTTTACCCCAATTCCCGGATTGTAACCCTCGTGCCGATATTTTTCTTCTTCACCTTTATCCAGATTCCCGCGTTCATAATGGTCGGCTTCTGGTTCCTCTTTGAGCTAATTCGAGCTGCGGGTGAGACGGCCGGGCAGGTCGCACGGCTGGCCCACGTCGGTGGTTTTATAGCGGGGTTAATTCTTACCCCTTATTTGAAGAAGAGTTTCGTTCGAATTAAGCTCTGGAATTACTGGAAATAGCAAGGGGAGCTCCTTCTTTTGCGGTCGTCATCGAAATGAAACGGCTACTTTTCTGCTTAAGGTAAAGAGGAGTAAGGGGCTTCAAATACTAATCCGTGGGCAGTTTGGTGGAAGCGTCCGAAAGGTTGAGGAAGTTCCCGTGGTTTCTGACGTAATCGAGCAACTGGTCGTAAGTCGAGTGCGATGCCAGGGTTGTCGAGTCACCGACCATTATCAGTTTCCGTCGGGCCCGGGTCAGGGAAACGTTGAGGCGCCGAACGTCAGCCAGGAAGCCGAGTTCGTTTTCGGGGTTACTTCGGACGAAGGAAATTATTATTACTTCTTTCTCCCTTCCTTGAAAGCCATCTACCGTCTTTACTTCCAGATTATCCTCTTCCAACCGAGATTTGAGTAAGTCCACCTGATCGTCGTAAGGGGATATTACACCTATATCCCGAGGTTTCAGGTAATCCAGGAGTGGAGCAGTTATTTTCTTTACGATCTCCGATTCGAACCGGTTTTCCCGGGATGTCGAACCCGGTCTCTGTCTTTCTCCTGCCTCAGTACCCGCCGTGTCGAGAAATACGACGGGCCGCTCCGGGGCTAGAGCTTGCAGGATCCACTCCTCTCTCCCCTCGAGCCCTTCGGAATCCAGACCGAGGTCACCCAGAGTGTGATCGGCCACCGAGGGATCGGCCTTCAGCTTCCCTCCGTAAAACCGATCGTTTGAGAACTGCATGATCTTCCGGTGCATTCTGAACTGGGTAAGCAGGGTTTCCCTTAACTTGTCCCCTTCCCGGTCTACCAGCTTTTCAAAGGCGGTAACCTGAAGTGTCTTCTTTGCTTCTTCCGCCAGTATGGTTGGAGGAAGCTGTCGGTGATCGCCGGCGAGTATGACCCGTTTTGACTTGTTGATCGGGATCAAACAGGAGGGTTCCGTCGCCTGGGTTGCCTCGTCGATCACCGTTACGTCGAAGCTCCTGTTTTCCATCAGTTCGGATCCAGCGGTGGAGTTGGTGGTACAGACTACGTCGGAGCTCGCGATTACCTCGTCGATTGCCTCGTCTTCCAGTTCCTTGCTCCTTTCGTAAAGCCGATCAATTTCTTCCTGGAGTTTCAACCAGGTCGACATTTCCTGTATCTTATCCCGAGAAACCCCGCGCGAGCCGGATCCCTTTTCCGCTAGCTGGTGGATCTGCGTGTCGCTCATTCCGCGGCGATACCGACCGGAGGGAAACTGGCAGGAATCCTGTTCGTCCTGAAGTTCCCGGGCCTCTTCCCGCAATTCGCGTGATTTTTCGTATTTTGGGTTTTTCTGAACCCGGTAGTCCAGGCTGACTTCCCGAAGGAAAGGGGTGATTCTGGCCGGGTGACCGACGCGGACTACTTCCAGGTCCTTTTCCGCAAGGAACTCCACCATGTTGTCGACTGCTGTGTTCGAGGCAGCCGTCGCCAGGACGGAGACGTCACGGCTGACGAGTTCCTCGATTACGCTCGAGAGGGTGGTAGTTTTACCCGTTCCCGGAGGGCCGTGGATACAGAAAAAGGAATCGGAGTTGACTGCACGCCGCACCGCCCGGATCTGTGAAGGGTCCAATCGAGCGTCAGCCGGGTCGAACTCCCCGGGCTCGACTTCCTCGGCTGGAAGCATTCCGGTTAACTTCTTTACCTGATTCTTGTCCCGATGGAAGGGAAGTTTCTCCAGTGCCTCGAGCATCCTCTGGTAAGTAATGTCGTTGACGTAAAGGTCCGCCCTGAGTCCTTTTTGAAAGATGAAACCGTCCGTCGGGGGTTCAAAAGCGACGGTTATCGAGTAGTTGGTCTTTTCGGCAACTGTTCCGGTGGGGTTGTCGTCCCTGGTCGGGTCGTTCTTCGACAGCATGACGAGGTCGCCGACGGTTATCTCCGTTTCCGGAAGCTCTTCGCCCTTCCTGTTTCTGCTGAACTTGACCATTTTCTTGCCGCCCAGGTCCTCCCCGGCGTCTTTTCCCCGCAGGTGCAGCAGCGCTCTGCCCATTTCCTCTCGTTCGTGCCCGGAGGTAGTCCTGATTTCCCTCTCGTGACGCTCCATTTCTTCTTCTCGTTCGAGCTGTACCAGTTCCCGGTACTTACTGACGTAGGAGGATAGAGCCTCCCAAGCATCCGCTTCCCACCGGGCAACTTCGACCTCGGCCGGACCTATCGAATCAATGCTTTCCGGTTCGTAACCCTCTTCCTCCTGCAATATCTCTATCTCGGCAAAAGTATCGTCGAACTCGATATTCCCGATGGCATCCGGACTCAAGTTGGTCTGGTTCGTTAACGCCCCGACGACGTCACTTGCTCCTGCGTCGTGGGTTAGGTTTCTCACCAGAAGGTAGTGCATAGTAATTCTTCACCTTTTCCGATTTCTGGATATCTAGTTGAGCCGGTCAGGAGCTCGCTGGAGGTTGGTGGTCTGGTTGAATCGCCCGAACCGACGAATTATACTTAACTTCCAGCCAGGGTGGCGGAATTGGCAGACGCGCGGGACTCAAAATCCCGTGGTCCGTTTGGACCGTGCGGGTTCGACTCCCGCCCTTGGCACCAGATTTATATTGCCTTCTTTACCTTGCCGCTCTTGATGCAATCCGTACAGACCGTCTTCCTTACCTTCTTTCCATCTTCCCATACCTTGACGTTCTTCAGATTGGGTTTCCGTTTCCGGCTGGTTCTCTGATTTGAATTACTGACGTCCTTGCCAAAACTGGTGCCTTTACCGCAGATCTCGCACTTGTTAGCCATGTTTATCACCTTTTATTGATATTTTTCGTAAAATTGTAAGAAACCAGAATCTATTTTTTACCGTTCAATTGATTCATTTCCTTCGAGAAGCGAATAACTTAATCCTTGCTCCAGTTTATTTCCGCAATCGGGCGCTGGGCGTATAGAGGCTCCAGAGAAGCAAGTGCATCGTCCCGGGCGACCTCTTCCTGGCCCAGAAAAGCTATTTGCAGGCCGGAAGGATAGTTATTGCAACCGGTTTCGAGTACTGCCCCGTTGATATCGTTTAACTCCTCCCTGTGTTCCGGTACTCCATCCCCGACCAGCAAAAGACTTTCGGACTCGCTGCTCAGTTCAGGAATTAAATCTTCTTTCAGCTTCTCCAGAGCAACCGACCTTTCCTCGAGTGATTTTTCCCCTTTGCTATCGTAGCCCGCCATGTATACCAGATCTCGCCTATCCTTGATCAGCGTGGCCACCGGACCCGGAAAGTTTTTGACCCGGGAGTAATAACAATCAGTTAGAGGTACACCTACCAGCGGTATATCCAGACCGCTGGCCAGTCCTTTTGCGGTGCTTATACCAATTCTAAGTCCGGTGAAGGAACCGGGCCCGCGGGAGACGGCCACTTTCTCGATTGCCGATACCTCTACTGCAGTTTGTTCCAGCAGAAGATCAACTGAGGCCAAAAGCTTCTCTGACTGGCTTTCGCTGGCCGAAAAAGTATACTCTCCGATCACTTTCTCGCCGTCTACCAGTCCGATAGTCCCTATTTCCGTCGCAGTATCGAAACCCAGCGTTATCATGTCAGCCGTCCCGTATAACACCCCTGCAAAAGTCACATTGGCCGCGCGAAATTCTAATGGAAGGTAAGTTGCCGTTCAATGAGCCCCGAATAAACGGGCAATTCGGGTTATTTAAATTTTACCGCCGTTCCGTAGACCAGGATTTCCGCTGCTCCACCCATCGTCTCCGAAGTGGTAAACCTAACTTCCACTATTGCGTCCGCCCCGAAGTCCTCTGCTTCCGCCACCATTCTCGAGACAGCTTCGTCCCGGGCGTCGCTGAGCATTTGCGTATAATCCTTGATTTCGCCCCCGATCAAGTTTCTCAGACCGGCAAGCACGTCCCTGCCGACGTTTCTGGCTCTGATGGTGTTTCCGCGGACTAACCCGAGGCTTTCCTCTACCTCTTTCCCCGGAACTTCACCCGTGGTGTACAAATCCATTTCTAACACCCCTTGATGTGTAGTGTTTTTTTCAATTCATTTCGTCCTTTCACGGACATTTGCGGACCGGGAGTTCACAAAAGAAAATTAACGTGGAATTCGTAGCAGTAACGGCAAAAACTCCTGATTAGTTATATTAACCTTTCTTGTTAGGTATTTACAACTGGCCCGGAACCAGTTCTGTATCGTATTCCCCCGGTTTGGCCGGATTTGTGCTTCTAACGGCCCGGGGCCCGGGTCGGATTTCCCGAAGGTGAAGCCCGATTGCAGACGGTTATCCGGTTTCTAGATTCGACCACATCCAGTTCTCTTGTTGAAACGAGGTGGACCTTATGATAACATTTTTCGACCAAAACCAAAAGAATAGACAAAAGGAGAGGTT
>CAZNVA010000023.1:0-13736 GCA_964576335.1 uncultured Thermotogae bacterium
ATAGTAGCTGCGAGCAAAGTTCCGACGAGCCACGACGACCTCTCCCGGGGGATTTTCCAGGCAATAGACGAAGTTACCCGGGACGTGGATGCAAAAGAGATAGATCAGGTTTCGCTTTCCTCAACCCTTGCTACAAATACAATCGTGGAAGGAAGGGGGCGGAGCGTCGGCCTGTTGACCCTCGGTTGGCAGCCCGACCGGGATGAGGAGTTTCCCCGTTCTAAAAGAGGTTACGTCTCCGGCAAGTTCAACGCCAGAGGCGAGGAAATCTCCGAACTCGATGAAGCCCGGGCAAGGAAGTTAGTAAAAAACTGGCAGGGCGAGGTAGCCGGTTACGCGGTCTCCGGTTATTTCTCGGTTAGAAACCCGTCACACGAGGATAGGGTGGCCGGGATCGTCGGCGAAATGACCGAGAAACCGGTAGTTAAAAGTCACGAGCTTTCGCCCGAACTCGGTTTTTACGAGAGGGCCGTGACGGCGATTCTCAACGTAAAAGTGATACCGGTAATAAATTCTTTCCTGGATGGGGCCGAAAAAGCCCTCGAACAAAGGGGTATTGATGCCCCGCTGCTGGTGGTAAAAAGCGACGGTTCGCTTGCCCGATCGGAGGAGATCAGGAGAAGGCCGATCGAAACTGTATTCTCCGGACCGGCGGCCAGCGTTATCGGGGCGCGATGGCTCTCCGGGAAGGACGAGGGTGTAGTGGTAGATATTGGTGGCACCACCGCAGATATAGGCGTGCTCCGTGGCGGTGTTCCCGGTCTGGACGAAACCGGCGTTCAGGTCGGGAAATGGCGGACCAAGGTCAAGTCGGTAGATCTGCGAACCGTCGGGCTGGGAGGAGATAGCCTGGTGAAGAAGGTCGACGGCGGGAAAGTCGAATTTGGCCCGCAAACCGCTAAACCGCTTGCCTTTGCTGATTTATCGGAGGAGAGTCTGGAACAGCTCGAACTTTACGGGGAAACGTCCTTTCTGGAAAGAAGGGCGCGGGATGGAAAAGGTCTCGACGAGTTGAGTGGTCCGGAGAGGACCTTCTACGAACTGGTGGAGGATAGCCCCCTTAATAAGAAGGTAGTTTTTGACAGGGCCCGGGAGAGGGGTTTGATCAGGATGAACCACTACCTGAGCAAGCTCGAGAGGCTGGGTTTTATCCGGCGGATAGGTGTAACTCCGACTGATTTGCTCCACGTAACGGGCGAATACGCGGCGGGTAGCGAGATGTCTTCTCGGTCGGCAGTGAAAGTTTTTGCAGGGGGAAAGGGCGAGGAAAGCCACGAGTTCGCCTCCAGGTTGAAGAATGAATTTGAAAAGAGAATTGCGGCCGAGGTCGTCAAGAAATTTATTCTCGAGGAATATCCTGATGCCGATTTCGGGTCCTCTCATATATGGGATTACTGCAGACGGGATGAATGCGCGGGGTTATCCGTAGATTTTGAGCTGGCCCTCCCGTTAATCGGGGTAGGCGCGCCGGCCGGGGCCTTCCTTCCCGGAGTAGCATCGCGGCTCGGTGGGGAGTTCATCCAGGTGGAAAATTACGATGTCGGTAACGCGGTCGGGACCGTTACGGGGCGGGTAACCAGGAGGGTCGAAGTCCTGGTAGTTGAGAACCCGGAGACTGACGAGTTCTTCCTGTTTGCACCGGATGGGCGAAATGTTTTGGACGTCGAGGAGGAATCAGCTGTTATGGAAAAAGCTCGTGAACATGCCAGGGAGGTGGCGCGAGAGCAAGTAAAAGAAGCCGGGGGCGAGGAAGTTGAGTTAACCGTCGATTCCGATGAGCTGACACACGGAAGGGCCAGAATAGCAGTAATTGCCGTCGGTAAACCCGTCCTCAGTTAGCCGAGAGTTAAAGTTTGACGTAAGGGGGAAAAAGGTTTATTATGTAACCGATATATTGCTACCAAACTCGGTAATATGTCTCTTTGAAGGGTTTTTGATAGGGTTTAACCTTGACGAAGTGATTGACTGATTCGATGATAACCGATTTATGCCGTCGTAAACAATTGTTAGTACTGAATTCTAGAAAAGCGGGGTTTTACAAGTAATGGATAGAGAGGAAGTTCTTGAGATCATTAAGGAGAGAATAGTTTACCTGGATTACGAGCCGGGCAAGCAGTTACGAGAAAAAGAACTAAGGGAAGAGTTCGACATCGGCAGGACGCCCTTAAGGGAAATATTTATAAAGCTGGAAAGCGAAGGGTTGATAACTACAGTTCCCCACAGCGGTACCTACGTTTCCACCGTCAGTTTTCACGAGCTCAGGGATCTTTTCGAAGTCAGAAGCTACCTCATAAGTCTTGCCGGCAAACTTGCCGCCAGACGGATAAACGAAGGCGAGCTCAAGGAACTAAAACAGCACGTTAAAGCCATGGAGGACGTGGAGGACCCGAAGAAGTTAATGAAGATGGACTCACAGGCCCACGAAATGGTTAACAGGTCGACAAAAAACGACGTGCTGGCAAAGAACCTGAAAAAGCTCCGGGAGCAGTCCGTCAGGATCTGGGTCTTTCCCCGAACGAAAAAGTTCATGAGAAGTTTTGGGGAGGAATTTTCGGAACTGATTAAGGCGCTGGAAGAGCGGGACGAGACCAGGAGCGGCAAGATTCTAGCGTCTCATATGGAGGACTTTATCGACGAAATAAAAGAACAATTCATTAGCGAAAGTCACGTGGATTACGAAGTGTAACCGGGAGGTGGTGAACCGAGCATCGAACAGTTTTGCCATGCAGGCGGATTGGTTAAACTAAAAGTAAAAGTTATTTGCAAATTTTTTTGACTCAAGTTAGTATATTTGCTGTATATTGGTCTCATAAAATAAAAGAATCTGGAGGTTTCTATGTTACAGACGAACAAGTACGTAAACAAAACTCCTCAATTCAACATTCTCTCCGAGGACGACAAGGAGCAGATCTACGATGCTTCCCTTGAAATCCTGGAGAATACGGGAATGAGGATCGACCACGAGGAAGCAAGGTCGATTTTTGCCGATGCGGGGGCCAGGGTGGATGACAACAGAGTTCATATACCACCCCAGCTCGTCAATGAAGCAGTAAAGAAAGCGCCAAAGAAAGTATTGATCTACGACAGGGACGGAAACCTGTCCATGAGGCTTGGCGGGACCAATTCCTACTTCGGCTCGGGCACGGACGTACCGAGAACTCTGGACGAAGACGGAGAAATGCGTAACGTAAACGAGGACGACCTCGCCAAGTGGGCAAGGGTCTGTGACAATCTGGAAAACATCGACTTTACCTCGCCGATAGGTCTACTCAGGGATAGACCGGAGAACATTCAGGACCTGCTGGAAGCCCGGCAGATGATGGCAAATACGACGAAGCCAGTAATGTTCTGTTCCTGGGACGACCAGGGAACCAAGGACATATTTGATATGGCTTCCGTAGCCGTTGGGGGGAAGGAACAGCTCAAAGCCAAGCCCTATATCATTCACTACATTGAACCGGTTACCCCGCTGAGCCACAGCAAGGAGGTAATGGCTCAGACGATCTTCGGTGCAAAGAACCACCTGCCAACCATCTACACTCCGATGCCATCCGCCGGTGCCGTAAGTCCGATGACTTTCGCAGGTTCGGTTGCCCTGGGGTTGGCCGAGTCCCTGACCGGAATCACTCTAGCGCAGCTGGTAAACGAGGGAGCGCCGGTCATTACGGGAGGCATTTACTCCATCCTGGACATGCAGACTTCCGGTTTCGTCTACGGCGGTCCGGAGTTTGCCCTTATGAATGGGGCAGTAGCGGAGATGAGTAATTTCCTCGAACTGCCGATGTTCGGTACCGCGGGCGTTACTGATTCGAAACGGGTCGATGCCCAGGCCGCTATTGAAGCTACTTTTAACCTGGCAACCCAGTCGCTCGTCGGTTCGAACCTGATTCACGACGTCGGTTATCTTTCTTCCGGTCTGCTTTACTCCTACGACCAGCTGGTCATGAGCGACGAGATCATTGGAATGGTCAAGCGTGTTATGGAAGGAATCGATACTTCCGAGGATAGAATTCCTTTGGACCTGATCGAGGAAGTCGGCCCCAAGGGCAATTTCCTCAACACCTCCCATACCATGGATAACTTTAAGAAGGAACACTGGCAGCCGAGCCTAATGGACCGGCAGAACTTTGATGCCTGGGAAAACGACGGAAGCAAGACCATGGGGGACCGGATTAGCGAGAAAACGGCAGAAATTCTGGAGACGCACGAAGCTCCTCTTCTGGACGAGGACAAACTGGATAAAATGGATGAGATCATAGAAGAGGAAAGAGAAGCGAGAGACGTGAGCTATTAAGGGGGAACAATGTTAGAAAACAAACTTGCAAGCAACAAATCCGTTCAAGACAAGGTCGGTTTTGAGGTCCTGACGGAATCTCAGGTCAAGGATATTCACCAGGCCTCGCTAGAAATTCTTCAGACTACCGGCGTAAACATCCACCTGAAAGAAACAAGGGATATGCTGGAAGACGCTGGGTGCAAAGTGGAAGGGGAAAAAGTTTACTTCCCGCCGGGCCTGGTCGAGTGGGCAATTGACTCCGCGCCATCCCGAGCGTATCTATACAATAGGAATGGCAAAGATCCTTTGACACTGGGTGGTCACAATACCACGTTCGGACTCGGGCCAACTCTGCTTAAAATGCGGGACCCGGAAACAGGGGAAAGAAGACCTTTTCGCAAGCAGGATACGGTGAATGCAGCGCGGCTCGTTGATGCCCTCGATAACATCGATTGGGTCTCCGGCCTGGGAACGATAGACGACGTACCACACGAGCATTCCGATCGCCACGAATTTGAAGCCATGGTCAAAAACACCACGAAGCCCATTGTTGCCTGGAGTTATACCAACGAGGGCCTGGAAGACATCATCGACATGGCTTCAGCGGTAGCGGGAAGCAAGGAAGAATTCCTCCGCAAACCGTTTGTCGTTTCCTATTCCGAGCCGATTTCCCCTCTGACTCACGACAAGGACGCCTCTGAAAAGCTTCTGATGACGGCGGACTACGGCATTCCGACAATTCACACGCCGATACCGCAGGCAGGCGCAAGTGCTCCCGTTACGCTGGCCGGTCAGCTGGCCCAGGGTAACGCCGAAAACCTGTCCGGACTCGTGATTTCACAGGTCAGGCGTGAAGGTTTACCGTTCTTCATCGGTGGGGTAATTTCAATCATGGACATGCAGACGGCAATCCTTGCATACGGTGCGCCGGAAAAAGAACTAGCTACCGCCGCTTACATGGACATGGCCCACCACTACGAGTTGCCCACGTTTGGAACCGCGGGTTGCACGGATTCCAAAGTAGTAGATCAGCAGGCCGGAATAGAGGCGATGTTTTCTTCGCTCTTCTCAGCACTGAGCGGTGCCAACCTGGTACACGACGTAGGCTATACGGAATCCGGAACCACGGGCAACCTCAGCCAGATCGCCATGGTGGACGAAATAGTGGGGATGCTGAAGAAGTTCTCAAACGGAATAGAGGTAAACGACTATACTCTGGCCCTCGACGTCATCGACGAAATAGGTCCGGAAGGAGATCACCTGACGCACAAGCATACGCTGGACAACTTCGAGGAAGTAGCCTGGCACCCGACTTTAATGGACAGGAACGTGCCGGATACATGGAAGGATAAGGGTTCAAAGACCATGGAAGAGAGACTGCAGGAAAAGGTAAATAGGATCCTGGAAGAGCACGAACCCGAGCCTCTTTCCGACGAGGTCGAGGCAAAAATCGACGAAGTAATAGAAAGCCTTTAAATCACTTCTAATCGAGGGGGAGCTTGCCCAAAATCTAGCTCCCCCTCAATTCTTTGAATCGGGAGGTGAAAGTTTTACTTGCAAATACCTTAGATTAGCATATACTAAAAATATATCAGCTATATATTGGCTTCTGTGAAATTTTTTTCAAACTTTCTCAAATATCTGGGAGGTTTTATACCAGTTATGTTCAAGTCTACCGGAAAACTACCGGCAGTTTTCGCTCTTTTCCTTGCGGTCTCTTTACTCGTCGGATTTGGTTCGGTGGCACAAGCACAGAGCTATAAAATTGGAACTATCTGGCCGATGACCGGCACTTCTGCGGCCTTCGGTGTTATCCAGAAAGCCAACAGTCTCGTGGCAAAATACGTCAACGAGGCTGGCGGAATAAGGGGGCACGAACTCGAATTGGTCCAGAGGGATAGCGGTAGCGTACCGAATCGGGGTGTCGATGCTGCTCGAAAACTGGTAAACGTCGAGGGCGTCCATGGACTGGTTGGAGCGTATTCCAGCGGTGTTGCCATGGCCGTCGCGCAGGGTGTTACGATTCCCAACAAGATCCCCTACATCACCATAGGTACCTCCCCGATGATCTCGGTCGTCGAGGACAACGATTACTTCTTCCGCACGTCCGCTCATGGGCTATTTAACGGACGAGTTCTGGGTGAGGCAATGTGGGAAGACGGTGCCAGAGATGTCGGAATTATTTACGTCAATAACGCTTACGGCAAAGGCCTGGCCGACGCGGCAGCGGTTACGATCGAAAAGATTCACGACGGTGAAGTTCTCGCCAAAGTACCGTTTGAGATAGGCAAGTCGAGCTATACTTCCCAGATCAAGCAGGCTTACGCCAACGGGAAGGTAGACGCGGCGTTGATTATCGCCTACCCGGAAGACGCGACGACCATGCATAACAACATAGTTGCACTGGGCTACCATGACATTCCGTGGTACGGCAGCCCCGACCAGAAGGTACCGGAACTCATCGATTCCCTGGGAGCGAATTACATGTCGAGCATACAGATCGGTTCCACGCAGGGTAGATGGCCCGGTCCTTCCAACGATAGCTTCGTAAATGGATACGAAGAAGAATATGGCCAGGAACCTCCCAAACCCTATATGGCGCCAGGATTTGACGCCGTAGCCTCCATGGCGCTTGCCATCGCCGCAACGGGGAAATCCCCGAGTGAAATCACGGGTACGGATATTCGGGATCAGCTCAGGCCAGTCACTTCCCCTCCGGGAGAAGAGGTTTACGCAACTCCGGAAGGCTTCAAAAAGGCATTCAAACTCCTTTCCGAAGGCAAGGACGTAAATTACATCGGCGCCAGTGGAAAAATCGAATTTGACAAATACGGTGACGCCATGTCAGCAATCCAGACCTGGACAATTACCGATGATGGTGAAATAACTGTCGTTGAAAACGTATTACCCGAACCGATTCCGAGAGACCTGATGGGAGAAGAGTACCAGGGTTAAGTTTCGCCGATCCAAGTTGGGAGCGAGGCAGATTGCCCCTGCCTCGCTCCTTTATTACCTGAGGTAACCACTTTGGAGACGACAATAGCCAGTACGAAACTTGATTAAGGGAGGTATGCAGGGTGGCTTTACTCGAGCTAAAAGAAGCAACGAAAAAGTTCGGTGGAATTACCGCGGTCGACCGGGCAAACATAAGCGTGAAAGAAGGCAGTATTACCGGGCTAATCGGGCCAAACGGGGCCGGAAAGACGACGATTTTTAACCTGATCACCGGCTTTCACCCCCTGACCAGCGGAGAGATATACTTTAACGGCGAAAAAATTCAGCCCGGTCACGAACCGCACGAGATCTTCAACAAGGACATCTATCGTTCCTTCCAGGTTACCAGGGAGCTTTCGAAAATTACGGTTCTGGAAAACCTCCTGATAGCTCCGCCGAACCAACCGGGAGAAGAATTCTGGAAAACCTGGATCACTCCAAGGGACGTGGCCGAAGAGGAAGAGAAGAACTACGGTAAGGCAATGGAAACCCTGGAATTCCTCGGGATGAGTGATATAGCTGACGATTACGCCGGTAAACTCTCGGGGGGCGAGCGTAAACTGCTGGAACTCGGCCGGATGATGATGGTCGAGCCGAAGCTCGTGCTGCTAGACGAGCCGGGCGCCGGAGTTCCGCCAAACATGCAGAAGAAAGTGAACGACAAAATCCGAGAGTTAAACGACGACTTCGACATGACTTTTCTGGTGGTCGAACACGACATGGCAGTAATAATGAACCTGTGTCATCCGATAAACGTGCTCGTTGACGGACACAAGATGACGGAGGGCTCGCCGGAAGAGGTACAGAACGACGAGCGCGTCGTCGAGGCCTATCTCGGAAAATCATCTGAAAATTAGGGAGGGCTGTTATGGCAGCAGAAAACTCGGAGGCAAAGGAGGCGGCGGATACCAGGACGGATCGCGCGGGAGAGCCGCTGCTTGAGGTCGAAGGTCTGACTGCAGGCTACGGAGATATAGACGTCCTGTTCGACGCTTCTATGCAGGTCAATCAGGGTGAATTCGTCGTATTGATCGGACCAAACGGGGCCGGGAAGACGACTTTAATTCGTTCAATTGACGGGGTAATCGAACCGAAAGAAGGAAAGGTTACTTTTGCCGGGGAAGACGTTACTTACGAAACGCCGGCCGACATGCTGGAAAGGGGCATAAGTACGGTCCCCCAGGAGGGAAATATTTTTACGGATCTTTCCGTCAAGGATAACCTGATGATGGGGGCTTATACGTACGAAGGCAGGGTGGAAGATAGACTCGAAATGGTCTACGACTTATTCCCGATCCTCGAGGAAAGGTCCGATCAGGAGGCCGGCACGATGTCCGGGGGTCAGAGACAGATGCTGGCGATCAGCAGGGGTACCATGGTGGACCCGGACGTGCTGATTCTAGACGAACCGACTGCCGGGCTTCAGCCAAACCTCGTCACGGACGTTCTCGACGCCATTTCCAGGTTAAAGGAGGAAGAAAACCTGACAATACTCCTGGTGGCTCAGACGGAACAGGCGATACCGATGGCGGACTGGGGCTACCTGCTCAGAAGTGGCGAAATTCTGGTGGACGATAGAGCTGGTGATCTGCTGGATAACGATCTGGTCAGTGATTTATACTTCGGAGGTTGATGAGTAAAAAATGCTAGGCAGTATACTAGATGGAATAATACTCGGTTGCATGATAACCCTTGGCGGACTGGGGATATCTTACGTCCTCCTGCTCCAGAATTACTTCAATTTTACAGGTGGAACGTTCTTTACTCTCGGGGCATACATGGCGCTGGCCTTCCTCGGTTTCATCCCGATGGGTAATTTCCCGCTGGTGACTTTTGGGCCTGGTTTAATACTTGCTCTCCTCCTGTCGATGGTATCAATGGCTTTGATTATGACCGCCGTGGACAAGTTACTCTACCGGCCGCTCCGTGAAAGGGGTTCCCCCTTCATGTTCTTCTACTTGACCGCGTTCGGCATGCTATTCGTATTCCGGAGCATAATTTACCTTACCTGGGGCGCACAACTCAAGAACTATGTTTCCGGTATACCAACTTACATGAGGTTCGCCGGAATGAGCATTACCTGGGACGAAATTTTTGTCGTTATCGCTACGGTAGTTATCGTCGCAGTCCTCTATTACTTTCAGTACCATACCAAACTCGGGAAGGGGATGCTGGCGACGGCGAACAACTCCGAGCTTGCCGAGATGTCCGGAATAAAGAACAGGGACATAAATACCCTGACTACGATAATTGCCGGGATTCTCACCGCAACTGGTGGAGTTTTCTACGGATTAACGATCCAGCTCCGACCGATGATGGGGTTCACGTTGCTCATGGCGATGTTCTTTGCAGTAGTAACCGGTGGTGAGGGGGCTATTCTCGGTACGTTCGGTGCGGGCTTGATAATCGGTATTACCCAGGAATTTGGTTCTTCCCTCCTGCAGATGCTATGGGACGCCACGGGAGTTCCGATTCAGATGGGTGGTTACAAAGCTACCCTCTCGTTTCTCCTTTTAGTGGTGATACTGATCTTTCAGCCAGAGGGTATTTTCCAGGGTACGCCCCTCGAAAAGTAATTACCGGAGGAGTGATCTAAATGGATGCATATATAGCGGCTTTGCTCTGTATGGGAGCAGCTTACTCTGTCTTTACGATTGGTTACAACCTTCAGTGGGGTTATACGGGTCTATTTAATCTTTCAGTGTTCGGTCTGGCGGCTGCCGGGGGTTATACCTCCGTAATTCTGACCACTTCTGCAGCCGGGGGTCACATAGGTGGTTTCGGTCTGCCTTACATAGTCGGGATTCTTGCCGGCGCAGTGATGGCAGGTATAATCGGGGCTGCAATAGGTACGATTACTCTGCGCCTCGAGTTCGGTTTCTTTGCCATCGCCACCCTGGGGCTTGGTAAATTTCTCATCGCAATTTTCAAGAACGAAAAAGGACTTACTAACGGCGTCTGGGGCATAGGAGGAATACCGAAGCCGCTCTCCGACGTCGCGGGAGGTTATGCCAACTGGGCTTACGGTGGAATTAGCGTTGTCATCCTTATAATTGTTTATTTGCTGGCTCAAAAGCTGGTGAGTTCGCCCTGGGGTCGGCTCCAGCTGGCAATCAAGGACGACGAGCACCTGACACAGATGCTCGGTAAGAACGTCTGGCGTTACAGAATGGAGTCGCTCGTTCTCGGTTCCATGTTGATGGGGCTTGGTGGGGCCATGTACGCCCATTACCAGGGGTACATAAACCCGAAATCCTACACGGATATAATGTGGGCTTTTCTGCCTCTACTCATGGTCGTAGCAGGTGGAAGTGGTAACAATAAGGGCTCTATTCTGGGTGCGTTCGTGGTCTGGGGGGCCTGGAGTATCTCCGAAATATTTGCGGGGTATCTCCCGATTGCCTCGATGAAGATCCCTCACATCAGGACCCTGGTAGTTGGCCTTTTGATAATATCCATACTCAGATGGAGGCCTCAGGGATTGATCGGTAGAAAGAGAGCAGTATCGTCGTCCGCTGGTGAGTAGAGAGTATAGGACCACGATAAAGGAGTGAAGTGAACGAAAAAAAATCGGAGAACGGACGTAGTGGTCTCGAAGAGAACCTGCTGCGTCTCTCGGACTATTACATGTCCGCGAGCAAGCTTCGATACGATGACGACATAGTCGAGACTCTCAAATCCCTTTACTGTATCAAGGAGGTCGAGCCGGAGGAACGAGACCGGAAAGAAAGCCGTTTTTCGTTCCTCCGGCACCCTCTGGCTTTGATTGGAAGAATGAGGTCCCGAGGCAGGTATTTTCGTGGAATCGACGGGGAATACTACCGGGAGAGCGACTTCGTTAACTGGTCCAGGGCCAGGCCGTTGCTGGTAAAGCTACAGGAGCGGATAAAAGAGGGCGAGTTCGATCCGGACTGGAATCCAAATGGAGTTGTGGTGAATGGAGGGGATCAGAAAAAAGGGTCTTAAACTAAAGCGCACCCGGGAATATAGTTTTGGAAATTAATTTGAAAAAGTTCTAAATTTATTTAACATTAAACATCGGATCGAACCGGCTTCGTCTATATATTTTTTTGTAGTTAATTGAGGTTGTGAACAAGTTTATTAATACAGTAAACATTATTGCTTTGAGCGTAGATACGTTGAAAAAAATAGTAAATTTTCCGGTAATAATTTGGCTTTACTTGAGTAATACCTATAATATGAATGTAAGGTTGTATATAAACAACTAAATAGGAGGAGGAAAATGCCTTCCATTGAGTTAGAGGGTGTTTACAAGATATTCGGGGAAGAACCGGAAAAGGCCCTGGCTATGATAGACAAGGGGGCCAGCAAGGACGAAGTCCGGGAGGAGACCGGACAGGTAATAGGAGTTCAGGATATCTCCTTTAAAATAAGGGATAACGAGCTCTTCGTTATCATGGGGCTTTCCGGTTCCGGCAAGTCCACCCTGCTCAGGTGTGTAAATAGGCTGGTGGAGCCGACGAAAGGACGAGTAACTCTCCATTCGGACGGGGAGGAATACGACATTACCGCGGCGGGTCAGGATCAACTCCGGCAGATACGCGAAAACCAGGTAAGCATGGTTTTCCAGAACTTCGCGCTTTTCCCGCACAGAACAGTCCTGGAAAACGTCGGGTTTGGCCTGGAAATTCAGGGTGTGAGTGAGGACGAAAGGAAGAAGAAGTCAAAGGAATTAATCGAAGTCGTAGGGTTAGAGGGTTTCAGCGATTCCTATCCTTCCCAGCTCTCCGGTGGGATGCAGCAGAGGGTTGGTCTGGCTCGGGGTCTGGCGACCGGGGCAGAAATCTTGCTCATGGACGAACCATTTTCCGCACTGGACCCCTTGATTAAAGTGGAAATGCAGGACGAGTTGCTTGACCTCATGGAGAACATGCAGCGAACGATACTGTTCGTGACCCACGACCTGGACGAGGCATTGAAAGTAGGGGACCGGATCACGATTATGGACGGAGGCAAGATGGTTCAGAAGGGCTCACCTGAGGAGATCATAGTTAATCCAAAAACGGAATACGTTGCGGACTTCGTGGAGAATGCCGACCCCTCCGACGTCCTTCGGGCCGAAACGGTCGCCGAAAAGGACCTTTTCGTGGACGAGCAAAACAGGGTAGAGTTGAGCAAGTTAGCTGAAGTCGAAGTCACCGACGATATGGAGGTCGTGCAGGGTTATATTTCGGGCACACCCGTGCCGGTTAGACCTCTGGATGAATACGGTAGCTTAGAGGAAGACACACTTCTGTTTTCCTCCCCGGATACGCCGATAAGCGAAATTATGCGTGCCAGGCTGGCTTATACCTCACATCCGGTCCTTGTACTCAAGAATAAGGAGCTAATCGGTTACGTCGGCGAGAAAAATATTCTCCAGGGTCTTTTGGAAAAGGGTCGAAAAGATTAAATGGTTCTTTTTGAATTCATGGAGGTATATCAATCTAATGCCAGAACAATATGAGAAAGTTTCCAAAAACCCTGAAGGAGGAAAAATATCCCATGAGTAAGATCGGTTCCCCTAAAAAGAGAATTTTTGCTGGTGTAATGGGGCTGTTTAGCTGGTTGTTTCTCTATTCCGTAAAGTCATTCGCACGAATGGGCGAGGAATTAATTGATTTGCCGGCCATGTCACCTTCGATCCCCCTGGCCGAGTGGACAGTTGCCGCCGTCGACTGGCTGGCGTTAAATCTGGAACCCTTTTTCGAATTTATTCAGATGGTGCTGAATTCGATTAACGATGGCTTGCTGGCGGCAATTCAGTGGATACCGATATTCGTGGTCGAAGTCGGTGGGTTGCAGGTCAGGTTTCCCGTCTGGTCTCTTATTCTCTTCTTCCTGCTCTGGTACCTTGCCGGCCAGATAACAACTGGTTTGCTCGGTTTCGTGACGCTCTGGCTTGCTGCCAACTTTGGGCTCTACATCGAGACCACGGAGACATTTGCCCTGACGCTAACTGCGGCCTTAATTGCAATTAGCCTGGGGATTCCTTCCGGAATTCTCGCCGGAATTTCCGATACTGTACACAATATGATTCGACCGGTTCTCGACCTGATGCAGACCATGCCGGTCTTCGTCTACCTGATTCCGGCGGTCATATTTTTCGGTATGGGGGCGGCGCCGGGAGCAGTGGCGACTGTAATATTTGCCTATCCTCCGTCGGTGCGGTTGACCAATTTGGGAATTCGGGAAGTTCCACAGGAGCTCGTCGAAGCGGGCGAAGCGTTTGGCTGTAACTACTGGCAATTGCTGATGAAGGTTCAAATTCCAGTTGCCAGGCCTTCCATCATGCAGGGCGTCAACCAGAGTATCATGCTGGCACTATCCATGGCAGTAGTTGCTGCCTTGATTGGCGCCGGCGGTCTCGGTGGTGAGGTCGTCCGTGGAATTCAGCGAATGCGTGTTGGGCAGGGGTTCGTCGCCGGCCTTTCAGTCGTATTTACGGCTATGATCCTTGACAGAG